>NZ_JBIAPW010000040.1:0-81473 GCF_042888505.1 Streptomyces sp. NPDC002870 | reverse complement strand
AACTTCGCCCGAGCACGGTTCACTTCGTGTGCGTCCACACCCCCAACATGCCCCCAAACACGACCAAGAGGAAGACCTAACGGAGTCCTACTAGTCCAGGGCCAGGCTTCTCAGCACCAGACCCGTCGCCGGCTTCGGGCCGAACGACGTGGACTTGCGGGGCATCGTGACACCTTCGCGGGCGAGATCCCGTACGACCTCCTCCCGTACCGGATGCATCAACACCGCCGTACCGCCGCGGAGTTCGGCCTGCGTTACGGCCGCCTCGGTGTCGTGGATGTACGAGATGTGTTCCGGGGTGTCCGGAATCCGCCAGATGGCGTCCAGGAGCGTCGAGTGCAGGACCGTGGCGTCGAGCGTGCGCCACGCCTCGGGGCGGTCGGCGCGCACCGTGCGCGACAGCAGTTCCGGGTCCGGACGGTCGACGAGGTGGAAGGCGCCGTCGCCCGCGAGGAGGAAGGCGTTCCCGTCGGCCGCCGCGTCCGCGAGGGCCTCCAGCGCTTGCGGGAGCGGGAGGTCCAGGCGCTGGACGTGGAAGGAGCCGGACAGCGCGGCGAGCGCCTCGGAGACCCGGAGGCGGCGCAGCAGACGGTGGATGGCGCGGACCCGCAGCGGGTAGCGGGCCGTGTCGATCAGCAGGACGAGGCCGTAGTTCCAGGGGCCGTGCGAGGAGTGTTCTTCGCGCAGCCGCAGATACGTCGCCCAGCGGTGGTGGCCGTCGGCGATCAGGGCCTGACGGTCGGACAGGTCGGCGCGGATCTCGGCCAGATCGGCGGGGTCCGTCACCGACCACAGGCGGTGGCTGAAGCCGTCCTCCGTGGTGGTGGCCAGCAGCGGGGAGCGCAGGACGGTGCGTTCGATGACCGCCGTCGCGCCGGTCGCGATGCCCATGCTCCGGTAGGTGAGGAGCAGTGGTTCCAGGTTGGCGGCGGTGGTACGCATCAGGGCCGCGCGGTCCGCGACGATGTCCGGCATCACGTCCTCGTGGGGGAGGACGACGCCTTCGGACGGTTCGGACAGCGCGAGCGCCCCGATGACGCCGCGCTGCAGGATGTCGTCCTGGCGCTGCTCGTACACGTACAGCGCCGGCTCGGGGTCCGCGGCCAGGATGCCGTCGGCCAGCCAGCGGGTGAGGGTTTCGGCGGCCTGCTGGTGGCGGGCCGGCGCGGTGGCCGCCTGCGGGAGGATCAGCCGGACGATGTTGTGGGGGTCCGCCGACTCGAGGTGGAGCAGTCCGTCGGGCCTGACGACGACGTCGTACGGCGGCGAGGTCACGGCGGCGAGGCTGCCGACCCGCTCGGGGACATAGCGCAGTCCACGGAACGGAATCAGGTGCAGACCGTCGTTGGCCGCGGGACCTTCGTTGTTCATTTGTGCATCGTATGTGGGTACGCGGATGAGCGATGATCGGGGGAGCGGAACCGAGTGAGGAGCACAAGCGAATGAGCCAGCAGAGCAGAAACCGGCCGAGCGGAAGCGCGACGGCGCTGAGCGAGGCGTACGACACGGCACTGCTCGACCTGGACGGCGTGGTGTACGCGGGCGGTGAGGCGATCGCGTACACCGTGGATTCGCTGCTGACGGCACGGGAGCGGGGAATGCACCTCGCGTATGTGACGAACAACGCGCTGCGGCCGCCCGACGCCGTGGCCGCGCACATCACCGAGCTGGGTGTGCCGACCGATGCGTCGGACGTCATCAACTCGGCGCAGGCGGTCGCCCGGTTGATCTCCGAGCAGGTACCGGCCGGGTCCCGGGTGCTGGTGATCGGCGGCGATGGACTACGCGTCGCGCTGCGCGAACGGGGTCTTGAGCCGGTGGAGTCCGCGGACGACGACCCGGCGGCGGTGGTGCAGGGGTACGGCGGTCCTGATCTGGCCTGGGGGCGGTTCGCGGAGGCGTGTTACGCCATCGCCCGGGGTGTGCCGTGGTTCGCGTCCAACACCGACCTGACGATTCCCAGCGCGCGAGGGATCGCGCCCGGCAACGGTGCGGCCGTCGAGGTCGTACGGATCGCGACGGGCGCGGAGCCGCAGGTGGCCGGGAAGCCGCTGCCGCCGATGCACAAGGAGACGATCCTGCGGACGGGCGCGCGCAAGCCGCTGGTGGTGGGGGACCGGCTGGACACGGACATCGAGGGCGCGTTCAACGGGGGCGTGGACTCGCTGCTCGTACTGACCGGGGTGACCGACGGCGCGCAGTTGCTGGCCGCGTCGCCCGAGCACCGGCCGACCTATGTGGACGCCGATCTGCGCGGCATGCTGACCGGACAGCCCGAAGTGGCCGGGGCGGACGGCGGGTTCACGTGCGGCGGGTGGACCGCGTCCGTACGCGACGAGCAACTGGCGCTCGACGGCGAGGGGGAGCCGCTGGACGGGCTGCGGGCGCTGTGCGCGGCGGCGTGGACGCAGGCGGGGGACGGCTCCTGCACGCTGGATGCGGGCAAGGCGTTGTCCAGGCTGGGGTTGTAGGCCGCGTAAGGACGGGTTTGATCGATGGGAGGGTAGGCTAACCTAACCTCGTGTTGGTCGACAGTCCCCCCGAACAGAGCGCGGAGCCGATATCCGCAGCTGCTTCCCGAAAGCGCCACGCGGTGCGCGCCGCCGGGCTGCTGGTGTCCATCGGCCTCCTGCTGCTGGTCTGTGTCGCGAGCATCGCCGTCGGTGCCAAGTCGATTCCGCTCTCCGACGTGTGGCACGGCCTGTTCCACAACGCCGGCGCCGGCAATGACGTCATCGTCCACGATGTGCGCGTGCCGCGGACCCTGCTCGGTCTGATCGTCGGCGCGGCTCTCGGCCTCGCGGGCGCCGTGATGCAGGCATTGACGCGCAACCCGCTGGCCGAACCCGGACTGCTCGGTGTGAACGCGGGAGCGTCGGCCGCCGTCGTCTCGGCCATCAGCTTCCTGGGCGTCACATCGCTCACCGGCTATGTGTGGTTCGCGTTTCTCGGCGCGGCCGCCGTCTCCGTTGTCGTGTACGTCCTCGGCGGCAGCCGCGGCGCGACTCCGGTACGGCTCGCGCTCGCCGGGACCGCGGCCACTGCCGCGCTCTTCGGCTACGTCAACGCCGTACAGCTGCTGGACGCCGCCGCTCTCGAACGGCTGCGGTTCTGGACGGTCGGCTCGCTGGCCTCGGCCGACATGGCGACGATCGGCAGGGTCGCACCGTTCATCGGCGTCGGCGTGGTGCTCGCGCTGCTGCTCGCGCGGCCGCTCAACGCCATGGAGATGGGCGACGACACCGCCCGCGCGCTCGGCGCGCATCTGAACCGTACGCGCGCACTCGCGATGCTCACCGTCACGCTGCTGTGCGGGGCGGCCACCGCCGCCTGCGGGCCGATCGTCTTCATCGGGCTGATGATCCCGCACCTCGTGCGCACCATCACCGGACCCGACATGCGGTGGATCCTGCCGTACGCCACCGTCCTGTCGCCCGTCCTGCTGCTCGGCGCCGACGTCGTCGGCCGGGTCGTCACCCGCCCCTCCGAGCTGCAGGTCGGCGTCGTCACCGCGCTGATCGGCGGGCCCGTCTTCATCCATCTCGTACGCCGCAAGAGGATGGCCCAGCTGTGAAGGCAGTGCTGTGTCCTCCCGGGAGACGCCGCACCCCAAAGCGGCTCCGCCGCGGGCCGGACCCCCGGCAGGACAGACAGCCCCGACGACCTGCCCGGAACGCCGTGCGAGGGAAGTCCCAGTGAAAGCGATACGCACCCCCGGTGGGCTCTCCGTACGGGTCGATCCGAGGGCGGCAGCCGTCGTCCTGCTGCTCGCCGCCGCCGTCGCGGCCGCAGGAGTCGTACTGATCGGCAGCGGCGACTTCCCGATCCCGCCCGGCGAGGTCATCGCCACGCTCCTCGGAAACGGCACCCAGGCGCAGGAGTTCATTGTCCGGGACCTGCGGCTGCCGCGGGCGCTCGTCGGACTGCTCGTCGGCGCCTCGCTCGCCCTCAGCGGCGCGATCTTCCAGTCCATCTCCCGCAATCCGCTCGGCAGTCCGGATGTGATCGGCTTCGGGCAGGGCGCGACCGTCGGCGCGCTGAGCGCGATCGTGCTCTTCGACGGCGGGGCGGTCGGGGTGGCGGGGGGCGCGGTCGTCGGCGGAGTGGTGACCGGCGTCGCGGTCTACCTGCTGGCGTGGAAGCGCGGCGTGCACGGCTACCGGCTGGTCCTCGTCGGCATCGGCATGGCCGCCATGCTCACCGCCGCCAACCACTATCTGGTGACCAAAGCCAGCCTGGTCGACGCCAGCCGGGCCACGCTGTGGATGACCGGCTCGCTCGACGGCCGCGACTGGGCCCAGGTCTGGCCGCTGCTCGGGATGTGCGCCGTCCTGGTGCCGCTGGTGTTCGTGTACGGGCGCCCGCTGCGGATGCTGGAGATGGGCGACGACGCGGCGTACGCGCTGGGCGTCCCGGTCGAGCGCACCCGCGTGGTGCTGATGGGCTCGGGCGTCGTGCTCATCGCGGTCGCCACCGCGGCCGCCGGGCCGATCGCCTTCGTCGCACTGAGCGCGCCCCAGCTCGCACGCCGGCTGACCCGCTCGCCGGGACCGAACCTGGCCGCGGCCGCGTTGATGGGCGCCGCGCTGCTGCTGATCGCCGACTGGACGGCCACCACCGCCTTCGGCGAGCGCCAGCTGCCGGTCGGTGTGGTGACCGGAGTGCTCGGCGGCTGCTATCTGCTCTGGCTGCTGGTCACCGAACGCAAGGCGGGACGCATATGAACCTCGTGAACCCCGTGAACCCCCGATCCAGGAGTACGGCCCCTATGCAGCGCCTCACCGCGGAATCGGTCACCCTCGGCTACGACCAGCGCGTCATCGCCGAGAACCTCTCGGTGGAGATCCCCGACAACTCCTTCACTGTGATCGTCGGCCCGAACGCCTGCGGAAAGTCGACTCTGCTGCGCGCCCTGTCCCGGATGCTCAAGCCGACTCAGGGCCGGGTCCTGCTCGACGGGCAGGTCATCCACTCGCTGCCCGCGAAGAAGGTCGCCAAGACGCTCGGCCTGCTGCCGCAGTCGTCGATCGCGCCGGACGGGATCACGGTCGCCGACCTGGTCGCGCGCGGCCGCTATCCGCACCAGGGACTCCTGCGCCAGTGGTCGCCGGAGGACGAGCGGATTGTCGAGGAGTCGATGACCGCGACCGGAGTCGGCGAACTGGCAGAGCGCTATGTCGATGAATTGTCCGGCGGGCAGCGGCAGCGCGTATGGATCGCGATGGCGCTGGCCCAGCAGACCCCGCTGCTGCTGCTCGACGAGCCCACGACGTTCCTCGACATCCAGCACCAGCTCGAAGTGCTCGACCTGTGCGCGGAGCTGCACGAGACGCAGGGGCGGACACTCGTCGCCGTACTGCACGACCTCAACCAGGCTGCCCGCTACGCGACGCACCTCGTCGCCCTGCGAGACGGGAAGGTCGTCGCAGAGGGCGCGCCCGCGGATGTGGTCACCGCCGAGCTGGTGGAGCAGGTCTTCGGGGTGAAGAGCCAGGTCATCGACGACCCGGAGTCCGGGACGCCGCTGGTGGTGCCGGCGGCCCGGAGGCGCGGCGCTACAGCAGTGTTCTGAGGCGCAGCAGATCGCGGAAGCCGGCCTCGAGCCTGACCCGGCCCGATGCCCAGGCCTTCGCGAAGTTCAGCTCGCCGTCGACCATCGCCACCAGGTCGTCGCCATTCATCGCCAGGCGGATCTCCGCCCTCTCGCGCGGCGGACCCGGGAAGGTGTCGGCCACCGTGATCCGGCCGTCGTCGAGACGGCCGGTGAAGGTGATGTCGAGATCCTTGATGTGGCAGCTGAGGGATCGGTCGAGCGCGGCCGCACCACGCACGTCGCCGTCCGCATGGGCCAGGTTGTCCGAGAGTTTGTCGAGTGCGGCGCGGCACTCTTCCGTTGTCGCCATCGTGATCGACCGTACCTCAGGGCTTCGCGATAGCGTCTGGGCATGAGCGACTCGATGCCGGGCCCGGAGATCCAGGAGCAGGGGATCCACGGGGCGCCACAGAGCCCTGAGCCCGGGAGCCCCGAGCCCGGGAGCCCCGCGTCTGCGGCGGCCCCCGCCCAGGCGTACGAACCCGCCGCGCCCGCGGCCCTCGGCGTGCAGCGCGTCCCCACAGGCGACGCCGGCGTGGACGCCCAGCTGGAGCGGCTGGCCGACGCGGACCACCTCCCGGCGGACGGACACCTCGAGGTGTACGAGGATGTACACAGGGCGCTGCGCGACGCGCTGACCGCGCTCGACGCACGCCCCCAGCCGACACCCTCGTACAACCACAGGAGCTGAACCGAACGTGGCAGGAGTGGCCCGCCGCCGCCTCGACGCCGAGCTGGTACGCCGCAGCCTCGCACGCTCGCGGGAGCACGCGAGCCAGCTGATCGCGGCAGGGCGGGTGACCGTCGGCGGCAACACCGCGACGAAGTCCGCCACCCAGGTCGAGACCAGCGCGGCCATCGTCGTCACCGCCGACGACGGCGACCCCGACTACGTCTCGCGCGGGGGCCACAAGCTCGCCGGAGCGCTGGCGGCGTTCGTGCCGCTCGGCCTGAAGGTCGAGGGACGCAGGGCGCTGGACGCGGGCGCGTCGACCGGCGGCTTCACCGATGTACTGCTGCGGGCGGGCGCCGGTCATGTCGTCGCTGTCGACGTCGGCTACGGACAACTCGCCTGGTCTTTGCAGAGCGATGAACGCGTCACCGTCAAGGACCGTACCAACGTACGCGAATTGACGGTGGAGGCGATCGATGGGGGGCCGGTGGACGTGGTGGTCGGGGACCTTTCCTTCATCCCGCTCGCCCTGGTGCTGCCCGCTCTGGTGCGCTGCGCGGCTCCCGACGCGGACCTGGTGCTGATGGTCAAGCCGCAGTTCGAGGTGGGCAAGGAGCGGCTCGGCAGTGGCGGTGTCGTACGCAGTCCCGAACTGCGGGCGGACGCGGTGCGGGCCGTGGCGCGCAAGGCGGCGGAGCTCGGGCTCGGTGTGCTGGGCGTCACCGCCAGTCCGCTACCGGGCCCCTCCGGCAATGTCGAGTATTTTCTGTGGCTCCGGGCCGGAGCGCCCGAGCTCGATCCGGCGGATGTCGACCGTGCAGTTGCGGAGGGACCTCGTTGACAACGACACCAGCAGCGACAGCAGCACGCACCGTTTTCCTGCTCGCACACACCGGGCGGCCCGCGGCGATCCGCAGCGCCGAACTCGTCGTACAGGGGCTGCTGCGCTGCGGTCTGGGCGTACGTGTCCTTGAGGCGGAGGCGGCCGATCTGCCGCTGCCGCCGTCCGTCGAGACGGTCCGCGAGGCGACCCCCGGCGCACTCGAAGGCTGCGAGCTGCTGGTCGTGCTCGGCGGGGACGGGACGCTGTTGCGCGGCGCCGAGTTCGCCCGGGCCTCCGGGGTGCCGATGCTCGGCGTCAACCTCGGGCGCGTCGGCTTTCTCGCGGAGGCCGAGCGCGACGACCTCGACAAGGTCGTCGACCGGGTCGTCACGCGCGCCTACGAGGTCGAGGAGCGCATGACCATCGATGTCATCGTGCACAGCAACGGCGACATCGTGCACCGGGACTGGGCGCTGAACGAGGCGGCCGTGCAGAAGGTCTCGCCCGACCGGATGCTGGAGGTCGTCCTCGAGATCGACGGGCGGCCGGTGACCGCCTTCGGCTGCGACGGCATCGTGTGCGCGACGCCGACCGGCTCGACGGCGTACGCCTTCTCGGCCGGCGGGCCGGTGGTCTGGCCGGAGGTTGAGGCGCTGCTGATGGTGCCGATCAGCGCGCACGCCCTGTTCGCCAAGCCGCTGGTGACCTCGCCGACCTCGGTGCTGGCGGTGGAGGTGCAGCCGCACACGCCGCACGGGGTGCTGTGGTGCGACGGGCGCAGGACCGTCGAACTGCCTCCGGGGGCGAGGGTGGTGGTGCGGCGCGGGGCCGTGCCCGTACGCCTGGCACGGCTGCACCACGCGTCGTTCACGGACCGCCTGGTGGCCAAGTTCGCGCTGCCGGTGTCGGGTTGGCGCGGCGCGCCGAGCTGAGCGGGCTGGGGCATCCCCGCGTGCGCGGGGAGCAAAGTATCCGGAGCTCGTCCAAAACGGATACGACCGGACCATCCCCGCGCGGGCGGGGAGCCGTACGGTCAACGAGCCGCGCACCGAAGAGTGACTCCCTGCCCGGTGCCTCCCCGGCACCGGTTTCCCCGCATACCGTGCCGGGAGGCGGGGCGACGTCGCATCGGATGGGGGAAACCTCGTATGGTCAGGTCCGTGTTGGAGGAGATGCGGATACGGTCGCTCGGAGTCATCGACGACGCTGTCGTCGAGCTGTCGCCCGGTTTCACCGCGGTGACCGGCGAGACGGGCGCGGGCAAGACCATGGTCGTCACCAGCCTGGGGCTGCTGCTCGGCGGGCGCGCCGACCCCGCCCTGGTGCGGATCGGCGCGAAGTCGGCGGTGGTGGAGGGCCGGATCAGTGTGTCCGCCGACGGCCCCGCGGCAGTACGGGCCGAGGAGGCCGGGGCCGAACTTGAAGACGGCACCCTGCTGATCAGCAGGACCGTCTCCGCGGAGGGGCGCTCACGGGCCCACCTCGGCGGACGGTCCGTGCCGGTCGGCATGCTGTCCGAGCTGGCCGACGAACTCGTAGCCGTCCACGGCCAGACCGACCAGCAGGGACTGCTGCGGCCCGCGCGGCAGCGGGAGGCGCTCGACCGCTACGCAGGCGGCGCGGTCACCGGGCCGCACGCCAAGTACGCGGCCGCGTACCGGCGGCTGCGCGCCGTCTCCGTGGAGCTGGACGAGCTGACCACGCGCGCCCGCGAGCGCGCCCAGGAAGCCGATCTGCTGCGCTTCGGGCTGAACGAGATCGCGGGCGTCGAGCCGCGAGCGGGCGAGGACGTCGAACTCGCCGCCGAGGCGGAGCGGCTGGGCCACGCGGAGGCGCTCGCGTCGGCCGCGTCCGTCGCGCACGCCGCGCTCGCGGGCAACCCCGAGGACCCGGAGGGCGTCGACGCGACGACGCTCGTCGCGGGCGCGGGGCGGGCGCTCGACGCCGTACGCTCCCACGACCCGGCGCTGGCCGCGCTCGCCGACCGGATGGGCGAGATCTCCATCCTGCTCGGCGATGTGGCGGGAGAGCTCGCCGGGTACGCCGACAATCTGGACGCCGATCCGCTGCGGCTGGCCGCGGTGGAGGAACGGCGGGCCGCGCTGACCGCTCTCACCCGCAAGTACGGCGGGACCGGTGAAGGTGTTGCCGGGGTCCTGGCCTGGTCGGAGGAGGGCGCCGAGCGCCTCACCGAGCTGGACGGCGACGACGAGCGAATCGATGAGCTGACGGCGGAGCGGGACGCGCTGCGGGGCGAATTGTCCGGTCTGGCCCAGGCGTTGACCGACGCCCGTACGGAGGCGGCGGCGCGGTTCGCCGAAGCCGTCACCGCGGAACTGGCCTCGCTCGCCATGCCGCACGCGCGCGTGTCGTTCGACATCCGCCAGACCGAGTCCGTCGACGAGGCCTCCGGCGTGGAGGTGGGCGGCCGCTCGGTGGCCTATGGGCCGTCCGGCGTCGACGAGGTCGAGCTGCTGCTGGCCCCGCACCCCGGTGCGCCGCCGCGGCCGATCGCCAAGGGGGCGTCCGGCGGTGAGCTCTCGCGCGTGATGCTCGCGGTCGAGGTCGTCTTCGCGGGGACCGACCCCGTGCCCACCTACCTCTTCGACGAGGTCGACGCGGGCGTGGGCGGCAAGGCGGCGGTCGAGATCGGCCGACGGCTCGCGAAGCTCGCGAAGTCGGCGCAGGTGGTGGTCGTGACGCATCTGCCGCAGGTGGCGGCGTTCGCTGACCGTCAGCTGCTGGTCGAGAAGACGAACGACGGCTCGGTGACGCGAAGCGGCGTCACGGTCCTTGAGGGTGAGGACAGGGTGCGCGAGCTGTCGAGGATGCTGGCGGGCCAGGAGGACTCCCAGACGGCGCGGGCGCACGCGGAGGAACTCCTGGCGACGGCCCGGTCGGACGGGTAGGGCCCTCCCGTGACCGGGGGGCTCCGCCCCGGACCCCGCGCCTATGCTCTGCGGCCGTACCGGGAGTCGGGGGGCCGGCCCCCAGTTGCGGGGACGGGAACCGGCCCGCTCTAGGGTGGCGCGTATGCGAGCAGCGCAGAACTCCAGGCCCGGCGGCCGTGTTGCCGCGTTCGTCACTGCCCTCGGCGCGACCCGCGGCGTCTACGAAGCGCTGCGCAGGCACGCGCCCTCAGACCCCGCCCAGTGGCAGCGCAAGAACTACGCGGGCCGCACCGTCGACCTCTACGCCGGGCCCGCCGCGGCGGTCGGTGCCGCGCTCGGGACCGTGCCGGCCGGGACGCGGGGCGCGGCAGGGCTCGCGGTGGTCGCGGCCGGGGCGTGCGGGGCGTACGACGACATCGCAGGGGCCGGGGACCCGCGCCGCGGGTTCCGGGCGCATCTGGCCGCGCTCCGGCAGCGCGAGGTGACCGGCGGGGCCGTCAAGCTGTTCGGGATCGGTGCCGCGGGGCTCGCCGCGGGTGCGCTCCTCAAGGAGCGGCCGGCCGACAAGCTGCTCGCCGGGATCGTGATCGCCGGCACCGCGCACCTCGTCAACCTCGTGGACGTCGCCCCGGGGCGGGCCGCGCTCGCCGTGCTCGGCATCGGCGCCCCCGGGCTGCTGCGGCGCGGCCCGGCGGGCGCCCTGGCCGCGGCGCCGATGGGAGCCGCCGCGGCGATCCTCGCCGAGGACCTGGGGAGCGGACCATGATCGGCGACACCGGCGCCCACGCCCTGGGCGCGGCCCTCGGCGCCGCGGTCGCCGCGGGCAACGGCCGCGCGGGACTGGCCGTTCACGCGGCGGGGCTGATCGCTGCGGCGGTCTACGGGGACGAGGTCAGCCGGCTCGCCGGTTCCCCCATGTGAGTGATCCCGCGACACGGCCGCCCGGTACCTGACACGGCGGCGACATCCCGACGGTGCCGGAACGTGCGTACGGACTGGCATCCTTGGCGCGTGACACAGCTGCGTACGGTCCAGGTGCTGGGCGGCGGCAGTGCGGGCAGCAGCGCGCACGTCAGGTCGCTGGCCGCGGGGCTGGTGGCGCGGGGCGTGCGGGTGACGGTGTGCGCCCCCGCCGAACTGGAGCATGTCTACGACTTCCCGGGCGCCGGGGCGCATTTCGCGCCTGTGCCGCGGCGGAGCGACCCGGCGGCGGTCGGGGCGCTGCGTGTGGCGTGCGCGGGGGCTGACGTGGTGCACGCGCACGGGCTGCACGCCGCCGTACGCACCGCGCTGGCGCTCCGTGGGCAGCGCGTGCCCCTCGTCGTCACCTGGCACACGCGCTCTCACGACGACGGGGCGCGGGCGCGTGGCCGGGTGCTGTGGCTGATGGAGCGAAGGGCCGCGCGGGCGGCGGCGGTTGTACTCGGCACCTGCTCCGAACTTGTCGACCGGGCTCGCGTCCGCGGCGCCCGTGACGCCAGGCTCGCACCGGTCGCGGCGCCGGCGCCGCGGGGCTGGGCGGGCCCGATCGAGGGCAAGGCCCGGGCCGAACTGGGCGTGGTGGACCGGCCGTTGCTGATGGCCGTCGGCACCCTGGAGCCGCGCCGGGGGTACGGGACGCTGCTGGACGCCGCGCGGTTGTGGCGCGACCTGGACCCGATGCCGATGGTGGTGATCGCGGGGGAGGGGCGGGAGCGGGGCGCGCTCCGGCGCCGCATCGAGGCGGAGGATCTGCCGGTGCGGCTCGTCGGCAGCCGCGACGACATCGCCGACCTGCTGTCGGCGGCGGACGTTGCTCTGCTCACGAGCCGCTGGGAGGCCCGCTCCCTGCTCGCCCAGGAGGCGCTGCGCATGGGCGTCCCGCTGGTCGCGACGGCGGTCGGCGGCGTGCCGGAGCTGGTGGGCGAGGCGGCGGAACTGGTCCCGTACGGCGACGCGGCCGCGCTGGGCGAGGCGGTGGTGCGGCTGCTGGGGGACGCGGGGCGGCGGGAGGAACTCGCGGCGGCGGGGCGGGCGCAGGCGGAAACGTGGCCGACGGAGGACGAGACGATTGCGCAGGTGCTGAGCGTGTACGACGAGGTGGTGGCGGGGCGGAGCGCCTGACCCCTTGGCCGCCCCCCGAGCCGGGCGCCTGACCCTGGGTGCCTGACCCCGAGCGGAGGTTGACCCTGGGCCCCGGGGGCCGATCGGGACCTGACGCCGCGTGCACACGTACCCCCGGGGCCCGTCTCACCCTCACAGCACGTGACGTCTCGCCCTCAGCGCCAGGCTCAGGGCCAGCACCGTCTGCGGGTCGTCCAAGTCCGTGCCCAGGAGTTCGGAGATGCGGGCCAGACGGTTGTACAGCGTCTGGCGGTTCAGATGGAGTTCGCGGGCCGTTTCCGCCTTGCGGCCCGCGTGGGCCAGGTACGTCTGCAGCGTGGGGAGCAGCGGCGGGCGGGACGTCGCGTCGTGGTCCCGCAGCGGACCGATCGCGCGGTCCACGAAGGCCGCCAGGTCCGGCTGGTCCCGTAGGCGCCACAGCAGCAGGTCGATGTCCAGGCGGCGTGCGTCGTACCACGGGCGGTCGGACAGGCCCTGCGCCGCCGTCGCCGTTTCCGCCGCGTGGCGCAGGCCCGCCGATGCCGCCGCCCAGCCGCCCGCCATGCTGGCCACCACGACCGGCGGGTGCGCGCCGGCGGCTTCCAGACCGGCCCGTTCCACGCCCGCCCGCAGCGCCGCCGCGACCCGGTCCGCGACCGCCGTGCGTTCGGATTCGGAGCGCAGGCCCAGCAGCAGCGGGACCCGGCCCTCCACGGGCCGTACGCCCAGCAGCACCGGTACGCCCACCGAGGACAGCTCCTCCAGCACCGCCCTGGCCAGCAGCGCCCAGTTGCCGGAGGGGGAGAGCTCGGGGGCCAGCCGCATGACGACCGGCAGCAGCGGTCCTTCGCCCGGTTTGAAGCCCAGGACGCGGGCCTGGGCCGGCGCGTCCTCCGCCGTGATGCGGCCCTCCGCCAGGTCCGTCAGAAAGTCGCCGCGGCCGCGTGCCGCCAGCTCCTCCTCCTGGCGGGCCTGCATCAGGACGACCGCCAGCAGCCCGGCCGCCCGCTCCGCAGCCATCCGGTGCACCGTGAGCAGCGGGGAGCCGACGGCCAGCAGCACCAGCCGGGCGCGTACCGAAGCCGCCCCCTGCCCACCCCCCGGCACGTCCACCAGGACCGTTCCGGCCGGCGGGGACTCCCGCACGGCCCGCTGTCCGCGCAGCCCGTCCCACACCTGGAGCGGATCCGCCCCGGCCTGTCCCGACTCGGAGCCTGCCGCGTACAGCAGCTGCCCGTCCGGCGTCTCCAGGAAGACCGGGTTCGCGGTGAAGTCCGCGAGGACACGCAGCACTTGGGGCACCCCGCCCCCGCCGAGCAGTGCGTCCGTACACCGCCGGTGCACATCTTCGGCCTGCCGCAGCAATGCGTAGTGCCCATTGACGATCTCGGTGTGGATCTCCTCCGTCACCGAGACGAAGGCGACCTCGCGGTGCAGTTGCACCAGCGGCAGCCCGGCCGCCCGCGCCGTCTCCACGATCGCCGCCGGCAGCCGGTCGAAGCGCGGCCCGAGCTCCACCACCAGCGCGGCGATCCCGCGGTCGGCGAGCCGGCGTACGAAGGCACGCTGCTCGGCCGGCCGGGTGCCCAGGCCCAGGCCGGTGGTGAGGAGCAGCTCGCCGCCCTTCAGCAGGGAGGCGATGTTCGGCACCTCGCCGGCGTGTACCCAGCGCACCGTGCGTTGCAGCCTGTCCGCGCCGGCGACGACCTCCGGAAGCCCGCCGCGCAGCCCGGGCAGCTCCAGCGCCCGCTGCACCGTGATTCCACCCTGGGTCTCCACAGACTCTCGCCTCGCGATTCACTCGGGCCGGACGGTGGCGCCGCCTTGGACGAAGGGCGGTGTCGCCCTGGATTCGGACGCTACCGTGCCGGTCCGCGCGGGCGATTGTCAGGCCCGCCCCCGTCGGTTGCGGCGGGTGTCACGCGCCGTTCGGCGAGGCCGGTCGGATGTTGTGGTTCAGCCGGAACACGTTGTCGGGGTCGTACTCGGCCTTGACCGCGGCGAGCCGCTTGTAGTTGTCGGCGCCGAAGCTGGACACCACCCGCTCCCGGCCCTCCTGCCCGATGAAGTTGAGATACACCGTGCCGCTGGACCAGGTCGCGAAGTCGGCGCGGACGTCGCGGGCCCACTGCTTGCCGCGTTCGTCGTCCAGCGGGCTGTCCCAGATGCCGAAGGGATGGACGACCCACGGCGATGCGCGCCACGGCACCGGATAGTCCGCCCGGCCTCTCGCCATCGCACCACCCAGCGGGAAGAGGATGTGCTGCGAAGCCGAGGGCACCGGCATGCCGGAGGCATGGGAGCAGAAGACGTTCACGGCCGCGTCCGGGAAACTCTCCAGGTATTCGGCGGACCAGTAGTTCCGCATCCCGGGCGGATCGTCGAGCATGCACTGCAGTTCCGCGTACGGAAGCTCCGCGATCACTTCTGCCTCGTGACCGAGCCCCCGCAGCGGCTCGGTGACCTCGCGGGCGTCCGCCTCCTCGCCCGCGTAGGTGACCAGCGCCACGAGCGTGAGCTCACCCACCAGCTGCTCGGGAACGAAGGGCTCCGGCGGCCCGGTGAGGTAGATGCATCCACCGCCGGCCTCGTCCGGGGCGGATGCCGCGAAGTCGCGGAAGGCTTGCAGCACTTCGGTTCCGGCCTGAGGACGGAACACCAGCATGACCATGCTCATCGCGGGCAGCTCGTGCAGTTGCAGGGTGATCGAGGTGGCCACGCCGAAGTTGCCGCCGCCGCCGTGCAGCGCCCAGAACAGCTCCTGGTTCTCGTCCTCGCTCGCGTGCACCGTGCTGCCGTCGGCGGTCACCAGCTCGACGGCGATCAGATTGTCGCAGGCCAGTCCGCACTTGCGCTCCAGCCAGCCCGATCCGCCGCCCAGCGTGAAGCCGCCCACGCCGGTGGTGGACGCGCGGCCGCCCGTGGTCGCCAGTTGGTACGGCTGTGTCGCGCGGTCGAGGTCGCTCATGGTGGCGCCGCCGCCGATGCGCGCCGCACGGGAGTCGGCATCGACGATCACGGTGTGCATCCGGCGCAGATCGATCACGATCCCGCCGTCGGTCAGCGACATGCCCGCGACACTGTGGCCACCGCCGCGTACGGCGATCTCCAGGTCCTGGTCTCTTCCGAAGCGGATCGCCCGGGCCACATCCGCCTGCGTCTCGCACTGGGCGATCACGGAGGGCCGCCGGTCGATCATGCCGTTGAAGACCGCGCGGGCCTCGTCGTATCCCTTGTCACCTGGGGTGACTGCTTCCCCGGTCAGTTCTTGGCGAAGACCGGTCAGAGCCGTGTCCGCTATGTCTTGGGGCGCCATAGTGGCCCCCTTCCGAGGGAGCGACAGGTCTTTCTCATCGTAGTCCCGCCGGGCGGAACGTGATCAGTCGTGAGAAGGCCCTGCCGCGTCGCCGGGGCTACCCTCCGTACGCCCCCGAAGCCGTCAGCCGCAGCGCCGTGTCGATCAGTGGAACGTGGCTGAACGCCTGCGGGAAGTTCCCCACCTGACGCTGGAGCTTCGCATCCCACTCCTCGGCCAGCAGCCCCAGGTCGTTGCGGAGCGACAGCAGCTTCTCGAACAGCCGCCGCGCCTCGTCCACCCGCCCGATCATCGCCAGGTCGTCGGCGAGCCAGAACGAGCAGGCGAGGAACGCGCCCTCGTCGCCCTCCAGGCCGTCGACGCCGGCCTCCTCGCCGGCCGTCGGATAGCGCAGTACGAAGCCGTCCTCGGTCGACAGCTCCCGCTGGATCGCCTCGATCGTGCCGATGACGCGCTTGTCGTCCGGCGGCAGAAAGCCCATCTGCGGGATCAGCAGCAGCGAGGCGTCGAGCTCCTTGGAGCCGTACGACTGCGTGAAGGTGTTGCGCTCCTTGTCGTAACCCTTCTCACAGACATCGCGGTGAATGTCGTCGCGCAGCTCACGCCACCGCTCGATCGGCCCGTCCGCGTCCCCGGACTCGATCAGCTTGATGGTCCGGTCGACCGCGACCCAGGCCATGACCTTGGAGTGCACGAAGTGCCTGCGCGGCCCGCGCACCTCCCAGATGCCCTCGTCCGGCTGGTCCCAGTGCTTCTCCAGATAGCGGATCAGCTTGAGCTGCAGCAGCGCGGCGTAGTCGTTGCGGGCCAGACCCGTCATATGGGCCAGATGCAGCGCCTCGGTGACCTCGCCGTACACGTCCAGCTGAAGCTGGTGGGCGGCGCCGTTCCCGACCCGGACGGGGCCGGAGTTCTCGTAGCCGGGCAGCCAGTCCAACTCGGCCTCGCCCAGCTCCCGTTCGCCTGCGATCCCGTACATGATCTGCAGGTTCTCCGGGTCGCCCGCCACCGCGCGGAGCAGCCACTCGCGCCAGGCGCGGGCCTCCTCGCGGTAGCCGGTGCGCAGCAGCGACGACAGGGTGATCGCCGCGTCGCGCAGCCAGGTGTAGCGGTAGTCCCAGTTGCGTACGCCGCCGATCTCCTCCGGCAGCGACGTCGTCGGCGCGGCGACGATCCCGCCCGTCGGCGCGTACGTCAGCGCCTTCAGCGTGATCAGTGAGCGGACCACGGCCTCGCGGTAGGGCCCGTGGTACGTACAGTGCTCGACCCACTCCCGCCAGAAGTCGGCGGTGGCCTCCAGGGAGCCTTCCGGGTCCGGCAGCGCCGGCGGCTGGTGGTGGGAGGGCTGCCAGCTGATCGTGAACGCGATCCGCTCGCCGGGAGCGATGGTGAAGTCGGAGTACGTGGTGAGGTTCTTGCCGTACGTCTCGGTTTCGGCGTCCAGCCACACCGAGTCGGGCCCGGCGACGGCGACCGTGCGCCCGTCGACCTTGTGGACCCAGGGCACCACACGCCCGTAGCTGAACCGCATGCGCAGCGCCGAGCGCATCGGCACGCGCCCGCTCACGCCCTCCACGATCCGGATCAGCTGCGGGGCGCCGTCACGAGGCGGCATGAAATCCGTCACACGGACCGTGCCGCGCCGCGTGTCCCACTCCGATTCGAGGATCAGCGAGTCCCCGCGGTAGCGGCGCCGGTCGGCCGCCGGCGGCTTGGCGTCCGCGGCGTGCGCCGGCCCCAGCCGCCAGAAGCCGTGTTCCTCGGTGCCGAGCAGGCCGGCGAAAATGGCATGCGAGTCGAAGCGGGGCAGGCACAGCCAGTCCGCTGTCCCGTCCCGGCAGACCAATGCAGCGGTCTGCATGTCTCCGATGAGTGCGTAATCCTCGATGCGCCCGGCCACGTGCATCTCCAGTCGAACGGCCACGTCCGCCCCGCGGGGCGCTTACTGCAGTCAAGGGTCGTTGACGAGTCCTGCTCGATGCGCTTCGCCCGCGCCCTTGTACATCGCTCGGCAGCGAGTGTCCGAGCAGGATACGACGCGTCCTGATGATCCGCGCCGCCGTCCCGACAACCTGACACAGCCGAACGGGTGAGCCAAGGGTGAGTCCCCGGTGATGGGGGTGCCTATCAGACCATGCGTGGCCGGAAGCGGTCACTCGCTGTCGCTGATACCCTGGTACCCCGTGGACCGGTGGCCGTCCTGTTTGAAACAGGGGCCCCGAAACCGCAGCGACGGCACCCCCCGACCCTCTCGGAGGCACGCCGGTACGCACCTCACCTCGCGACCACGGGAGCCCCCTCTTGGCGATGCCGCCCAAATCCATGACGACCAAGCACATCTTCGTCACCGGGGGTGTCGCCTCCTCCCTCGGCAAGGGCCTCACGGCTTCCAGCCTGGGCGCGCTGCTCAAGGCGCGGGGCCTGCGGGTCACGATGCAGAAGCTCGACCCGTACCTCAACGTCGACCCGGGCACCATGAACCCGTTCCAGCACGGTGAGGTGTTCGTCACCAACGACGGCGCCGAGACCGACCTGGACATCGGCCACTACGAGCGCTTCCTCGACGTAGACCTCGACGGCTCGGCCAACGTCACCACGGGGCAGGTCTACTCCACGGTCATCGCCAAGGAGCGGCGCGGTGAGTACCTCGGCGACACCGTCCAGGTCATCCCGCACATCACCAACGAGATCAAGCACCGCATCCGCCGCATGGCCACCGACGACGTGGACGTGGTGATCACCGAGGTCGGGGGCACCGTCGGAGACATCGAGTCGCTGCCGTTCCTGGAGACCGTCCGCCAGGTCCGCCACGAGGTCGGACGCGACAACGTCTTCGTCGTGCACATCTCGCTGCTGCCGTACATCGGCCCGTCCGGCGAGCTGAAGACCAAGCCGACCCAGCACTCCGTCGCCGCGCTGCGCAACATCGGTATCCAGCCGGACGCGATCGTGCTGCGCGCCGACCGTGACGTGCCGACCGCGATCAAGCGCAAGATCTCGCTGATGTGCGACGTCGACGAGGCGGCCGTGGTCGCGGCCATCGACGCCAAGTCGATCTACGACATCCCCAAGGTGCTGCACACCGAGGGCCTCGACGCCTATGTCGTACGCAAGCTGGACCTGCCGTTCCGCGATGTCGACTGGACCGTCTGGGACGACCTGCTGGACCGCGTCCACAACCCCGACCACGAGGTCACGGTCGCGCTGGTCGGCAAGTACATCGACCTGCCCGACGCCTACCTCTCGGTGATCGAGGCGCTGCGCGCGGGCGGCTTCGCCAACAAGGCCCGCGTCAAGGTCAAGTGGGTCACCTCCGACGACTGCAAGACCCCGGCGGGCGCGCAGAAGCAGCTCGGCGACGTCGACGGAATTCTCATCCCCGGCGGTTTCGGCGACCGCGGCGTGAACGGCAAGGTCGGCGCGATCACCTTCGCCCGCGAGAACAAGATCCCGCTGCTCGGCCTCTGCCTGGGCCTGCAGTGCATCGTGATCGAGGCCGCGCGCAACCTCGCCGAGATCCCCGAGGCGAACTCCACCGAGTTCGACTCCGCCACCGCACACCCGGTGATCTCCACCATGGAGGAGCAGCTGGCGTACGTGGAGGGCGCGGGCGACCTGGGCGGGACGATGCGCCTCGGCCTCTACCCGGCGAAGCTCGCCGAGGGCTCGATCGTCCGTGAGGTCTACGACGACCAGCCCTACGTCGAGGAGCGCCACCGCCACCGCTACGAGGTGAACAACGCCTACCGCGCCGAGCTGGAGAAGAAGGCCGGCATCCTCTTCTCGGGCACGTCCCCCGACAACAAGCTCGTGGAGTACGTCGAGTACCCGCGCGAGGTGCACCCCTACCTGGTCGCCACCCAGGCGCACCCGGAGCTGCGCTCCCGCCCGACCCGCCCGCACCCGCTCTTCGCGGGCCTGGTGAAGGCCGCGGTGGAGCGCAAGACGGGCAAGTAATCACAGGCGATACGGTTGCCGGGGTACGGGGCTTTTGGGTTCCCGTACCCCGGTTTTCTGTTGTGTGTGCTGGGAGGACGTTTTCATGACCATCAAGGACACGCCCGAGGAGTGGCACGTCGCCGCCACCGCGACGCCTTTCCGGGGCAACAAGACCAGCGTCCGCGCCGACGACGTGGTCATGCCCGACGGCACGGTCGCCAGGCGCGACTACCAGGTCCACCCCGGCTCCGTGGCGGTGCTCGCGCTCGACGACACGGGCCGTGTCCTCGTACTGCGGCAGTACCGGCACCCCGTGCGCCACAAGCTCTGGGAGATTCCGGCCGGCCTGCTGGACGTGCCGGGTGAGAACCCGCTGCACGCCGCGCAGCGCGAGCTGTACGAGGAGGCGCACGTCAAGGCCGAGGACTGGCGGGTGCTGGCAGACGTGTACACCTCGCCGGGCGGCAGCGACGAGGCCGTAAGGATCTTTCTCGCCCGCGATCTTTCGGAGGCCGAGGGCGAGCGCTTCGAGGTCTCAGAGGAGGAGGCCGACATGGAGCTCGCGCGGGTACCGCTCGACGAGCTCGTACGTGACGTGCTCGCCGGTGACCTGCACAACAACTGCCTCGTCGTGGGCGTGATGTCGGCCACCGCCGTACTGGCGGGCGACGGCTTCGACACTCTGCGCCAGGCCGAGGCCCCCTGGCCGGCCCGCCCCTTCGAGGCCTGAGCGAGGTCCGACCGGGTCTTCGAGGCCTGAGCGAGGTCCGACCGGGTCTTTGAGGCCTGAGCGAGGTCCGACCGGGTCCTTGTCCGACGATCCGCTGACCCGATCGGGCGACGCCCCCGCCCCGCTCCGCCGGGATCGTCGCAGAGCGTGAACTACGCTCGGAACGCCCGTGCGGAGTCCCGGCGGGCTCGGCTCGTGCGCGGACTGGACGGGAGCGTGGCCCGTGGCGGATCAGGCGGTGGACTCGGTCGGCCGGGCCGGGGCGGCCAGGCGCCAATTCTTCGGGCGGCAGCGGGAGTTGAAGTCGCTGCGGGCCGATATCGAACGAGCCGGCCTGAACACCCTGTCCGGACGCAAGGCACCCCGCGCCCGCGTTCTCCTGATCGCCGGGCGGCCCGGATCCGGACGCAGCGCACTCGCCGGGGAACTCGCCTTCCGGCTCGCCGGAAACTATCCCGACGGGGTGCTGCGCGCCCGGCTGACGGAGCCCGGCGGGCGGCGGGTCCCGATGGAGTCGGCCGCCCGCGAACTGCTCGACTCCCTCGGCATCGCGTCACCGCCCGGCGCCGACGAGGACGAGCTGACCGAGATGGTCCGCGAGGCGCTCGCGGAGCGCCGGATGCTGCTGCTCCTCGACGACGCCG
Organism: Streptomyces sp. NPDC002870; assembly: GCF_042888505.1. Classification (NCBI taxonomy): domain Bacteria; kingdom Bacillati; phylum Actinomycetota; class Actinomycetes; order Kitasatosporales; family Streptomycetaceae; genus Streptomyces; species Streptomyces sp. NPDC002870. The sequence goes on along the minus strand of NZ_JBIAPW010000040.1, from coordinate 60,782 downwards.
GTGACGCCGAACAGGTCGACCCGCTGCTGCCCGACAACCCCGACTGCCTGGCCGTGGCGGTCTCCCAGGGGCCGCTGACCGGCATCCCCGACGTACGGCCGTGCACGCTCGGAGGGATGGACGCGAAGTCCGCGATCGAGCTGCTCAGCACCTTCACCGGGTCGGTGCGCATCACCGTCGACCCGCAGGCCGCCGAGTCCGTCGCCGAGGAGTGCGGCGGGCTTCCCGCAGCCCTGGTCCTGGTCGGCGGCTGGCTCGCGGCCAGGCCGAGGGCGTCCGTCGCCGACGTGGCCAAGCGGCTGCGGGGACTGCCCGTAGAAGAGGAGCAGCCCAGCGGCACGAGGCCGCTGGCCCGGGCCTTCCGGCTGGTGTACGAGTCTCTGCCGCAGTCGGCCGCCCGGATTCTGCGACTGCTGGCCCTCGCGCCCGGCGGGTTCGCCGACGCGCACACCGCGTCCGCGCTGGCCGGTTCCTCGGTCTCGGCCGCCCAGTCGACGCTGGACGACTTCGCGGCCCTCGGCCTGCTGCACTCGGTGGGCGTCCCTCCGGACGAGACAGGGGCAGGGCAGTACATGGTGCCGGGGTGGCTCCTGCCGATGCTGCGCGCCCTGATGGAGACGGAGGACCGGCCCACCGAGGTGCAGGTGGCCCGGGCCCGGATGCTGGAGCGGACCGTACGACAGCTGCAGTCCTGCCGTGCCATCACCGAGCCGGACGGGTCGCCGGCACGCAAGAAGCTGGCCGGGCTGCCGAGCGCGCTGCGTTTCCCGAGCGCGCCGGCCGCGGCCGCCTGGCTGAGTTTGCGGCTGCCCGCCCTGCTCGCGTCCGCGCGCGTCGCGGTCGAGGACGGCGGGCTGGACACCCTGGCGCGTCGGCTGGTCGCGGCGCTGGTCAGGGCGCTGGCCGCGCACCGCGGCACCGAGGCCGCCGCGCCCGAGCTCTACGGCCTGCACCAGCTGGTCCTCGGCGTCGCAGAGCGGCGCGGGCTGCACCGGGAAGCGGCCGCGGCCCTGCTCAATCTCGCCGATCTGGACGCGCAGACCGGACGCACCGAGGCGGCGCTGGCCCGCTACCGTGCCGCGCTGGACGCCGGACGGGCCGCGAACGATCCGTACGCGACCGGCCGCGCGATGGAATCCGTAGGCGGCGCCTACCAGGAACTGGGGGACTGGCAGCGGGCCGCCGACTGGTACGGACGGGCGCTCGCCCAGCGCCAGGCGCGCGGCGAGCAGGCCGACGAGGCACGGCTGTACGGCCGCCTCGGTACCGCGCACACCTACGCCGGCCGGTACGGCGACGCGCTGCGCAGCTGGCGGGCCGCAGTGGCCGGCTATCGCAGAGTCGGCGATCTCCCGTCCCAGGCACGAGCGTTGAGCGAGGCGGCTCGCGTACAGGAATATGCGGGCCGGCCGGAGGAGTCCTTGCACACCTGCAAGCAGGCGGTGGACTGGGCGAGGCAGGCCGGGGACGCACGGCTGCAGGCAGCTCTGCAGCTCAGGCTGGCCGACACCCTCGACCGGCTGGGCGACCCGGCGGCAGCCCGGCTGCACCGTTCAGCTGCGGAGAGACTGCTTGGAACAGAGGGTTCCACCTGCGAAATCCGTAGCACTTCAGCCAAGGATTGATGCTTTGTAAGGCTAGACAGCGGGAAATCCTTCATTAGACTGGCTCCGCCACGTGTTCTCGTGGTGTCTTCCGGTGCGTCATGCGCATCCGGGTATGTATGGCAATGCCCCCTGTATCCCCTGAGCCAAGGACCGTGATCGACGTGAAGGTCGGCATCCCCCGCGAGGTCAAGAACAACGAGTTCCGGGTGGCGATCACCCCCGCCGGCGTGCACGAGCTCGTGCGCTACGGCCATCAGGTCTTCATCGAGCAGAACGCCGGTGTCGGCTCATCGATCACGGATGACGAGTTCATTGCCGCCGGTGCGCAGATCCTGCCCACCGCCGACGAGGTCTGGGCCACCGCCGACCTGCTGCTGAAGGTCAAGGAGCCCATCGCCGAGGAGTACCACCGCCTCCGCAAGGGCCAGACGCTCTTCACCTACCTGCACCTCGCCGCGTCCCGCGAGTGCACGGACGCCCTGCTGGAGTCCGGCACCACCGCGATCGCGTACGAGACGGTGGAGACCGTGTACCGCGCGCTGCCCCTGCTCGCCCCGATGTCCGAGGTCGCGGGCCGGCTGGCCCCGCAGGTCGGCGCGTACCACCTGATGCGCTCGGTCGGCGGCCGGGGTGTGCTGCCGGGTGGCGTCCCGGGCACGGCGGCCGGCGAGGCCGTCGTCATCGGCGGCGGCGTCTCCGGCTGGAGCGCCACGCAGATCGCCGTCGGCATGGGCTTCCACGTCACCCTGCTCGACCGTGACATCAACAAGCTGCGCGAGGCCGACAAGGTCTTCGGCACCAAGGTGAAGACGATCGTCTCCAACGCCTTCGAGCTGGAGAAGGCCGTCGTCGAGGCGGACCTCGTCATCGGCGCCGTTCTCATCCCGGGCGCCAAGGCTCCGAAGCTGGTCACCAACGAGCTCGTCGCCAAGATGAAGCCCGGAAGTGTACTTGTCGACATTGCAATCGACCAGGGTGGCTGCTTCGAGGACTCGCGTCCGACCACCCATGCCGAGCCGACCTTCATGGTCCACAACTCGGTCTTCTACTGCGTCGCCAACATGCCCGGCGCGGTGCCCAACACCTCCACCTATGCGCTCACCAACGCGACGCTGCCGTACATCCTGGAGCTCGCGAACCGCGGCTGGGTCGAGGCGCTGCGCCGTGACCCGGCGCTCGCCAAGGGTCTCAACACCCATGACGGCCAGGTGGTTTACGGCCCGGTCGCCGAGGCTCACGGCCTTCAGAGCGTCGAACTGAGCGCACTCCTCGGCTAGGCGTCAACGCTCGTCGTCAACATCAATCCCACGGCCGGACCTTGCCGAGCAAGGTCCGGCCGGATGTGTATCGGACCAGTTTGCGACGCTCGCTCAACTCGCCTCGAACGTAACCCTTTAACCGTTTCGCGCACCCTCGAAACCTGAGGGCCAGGTCACGCCGGGAGTCCTTAGCGCTCTTGACAGAAGGGCGTTCGGTTGCCGACACATCGGGCCGGGTCCGGCGGATTGTGTTGCTGCGGACCGGTGACACGCCATAGAGTCGCCAACCGTCGGCATGATGCCACGCTGACCTATCGATAAAGTTTCCTGGTCACGTCCAAGGAGGTAAGACGACTTGTGAATGAGTCGACATTTACTCCCGGGGGTGGTCAACCAGGGATGCCTGCGAGGGGCCGGGTCCCGTCAACAGAGCAGCCCGGGCTCGAGGCTGTCGGCTCCGTCGCTGTCCGGTCCTCCGCGACACGCCACCACACGACGCACATGACGACAGCCCACACGATGAAGATGATGGACGGCCAACACGTGAACGCCATGGCCGGCAACGAGAGTGGCCGAGAGTCCACCCACTTCGCCGCCTACGAGGAAGTCCCCGAAGGGCACTTCTACGACCCCGACGCCGAGTACGAGCCGGACCCCGAGTACGCGGCCACCCTCGCCCCCGACGCCGCGCGTCAGCGCCGCGAGCGGATCGGCCCCACCGGGCGGCCCCTGCCGTACTTCCCGATCCCGGGCCCGCTGACCGACCACGGTCCCGCGAAGATCATCGCGATGTGCAACCAGAAGGGCGGCGTCGGCAAGACGACGTCGACCATCAACCTGGGCGCAGCGCTCGCGGAGTACGGACGGCGTGTGCTGCTCGTCGACTTCGACCCGCAGGGAGCCCTGTCGGTCGGCCTCGGCGTCAACCCGATGGAGCTCGACCTCACGGTCTACAACCTGCTCATGGAGCGGGGCATGGCGGCGGACGAGGTGCTCCTGAAGACCGCGGTGCCCAACATGGACCTGCTGCCGAGCAACATCGATCTCTCGGCCGCGGAAGTGCAGTTGGTGAGCGAGGTCGCGCGCGAGTCGACGCTGCAGCGCGCCCTCAAGCCGCTGATGTCGGACTACGACTACATCGTGATCGACTGTCAGCCGTCGCTGGGCCTGCTCACGGTGAACGCGCTGACCGCCGCGCACAAGGTGATCGTGCCGCTCGAGTGCGAGTTCTTCGCGCTGCGCGGGGTGGCGCTGCTGACCGAGACGATCGAGAAGGTCCAGGAGCGGCTCAACCCCGACCTGGAGCTCGACGGCATCCTCGCCACGATGTACGACTCGCGCACGGTGCACAGCCGTGAGGTGCTGGCGCGGGTGGTCGAGGCCTTCGACGATCACGTCTACCACACGGTGATCGGGCGGACTGTGCGCTTCCCGGAGACGACGGTCGCCGGTGAGCCCATCACCACGTACGCATCGAACTCCGTCGGCGCCGCCGCGTACCGTCAGCTCGCCAGGGAGGTGCTCGCCCGGTGTCACGCCGAGTGAGTCTGCCCGGGGCCGACGAGCTGTTCCGTACGACCGGGGGCATGGCGCTGCAGGCTTCCTCCCCTGCGTCGCAGCGCCGCAAGGCGAACGGCGAGCCGAGGGTGCCGGCGCCCGCGGGGGAGAGCGATCCGGTCGGCGACGGCGCGGCCGAGCCGTCGGCGTCCGCCTCTTCCTCCACCACGTCGTCGGAGGAACACTCCGCGGCGGACGCGGACTCCTCCGCGGAGGGGCGCAGCCGGGGGGCGGAGGCCGAGGCCGCGGCGAAGGCCCGCCGCACGCAGGAGGCGGCCTCCTCGGGAGCCGCCGCCGTGTCGCCGACCGGCCAGACGCGCCGCCGGGGGCGTGGCGCGAACCGACGGCCCAGCGGCCGCGAACGGCACGACGAGAAGATCACCGTCTATGTCTCGGCCGAGGAACTGATGGACCTCGAGCATGCGCGGCTGGTGCTGCGCGGCGAGCACGGGCTGGCCGTCGACCGCGGGAGAATCGTCCGCGAGGCGGTGGCGGTGGTACTGGCGGATCTTGAGCAGCGCGGCGAGGCGAGCATCCTCGTACGACGACTGCGCGGGCGCTGACGGTAGCCTGCGCGCTGCCCTGCCTGCTCCTTTTGCCCCTGGACCGCGATGCCCCCGACCGATGACTCCGCCATTCCCCCGCCTTCGGGCGGGGGCCCCGGCGCGCTCCGCTCACCGCGCCGCTCGCTGGGCCGCGGCCCGGGCGCGGGCACGCCGGACGCTCCCGGCGGGCCCGAGGCGGGCCTGTGGCCCGAAGCCCTGCGCGAGCCGGCGACGGGTGCGCCGGATGCTCCAGGCGCGACCGGGGCCACCGAGCAGACCGCCGTCGGCGAGCCCGAGGCGCGGTCGGAAGCGGCCGAGACCAGTCCGCCGGACGCGGCCGAGGCCGCACGGCCCGAAGTCCTGCGCGAGCCGGAGGGCCTGCCGGACGCTCCCGGCGAGGTCGAGCCCGCGGCCGTACAGCCGGCAGCCCCCAGCGAGCCGGAGGCTGACGCTCCGGACGCTCCAGGCGGGCCCGAGCCCGAGGCCGTACAGCCCGCAGCCAAGAGCGAGGCCGAGCCCGTCGAAGGCGTCCCCGCCGAGCAAGCCGTCGACGACGGTCGGTTCAAGGTGCGGCTGGCCAACTTCGAGGGGCCCTTCGATCTCCTGCTGCAGCTGATCTCCAAGCACAAGCTCGACGTCACCGAGGTCGCCCTCTCCAAGGTCACAGACGAGTTCATGGTGCACATCCGGGCCATGGGCGACGACTGGGACCTCGACCAGACCACCGAGTTCCTCGTCGTCGCCGCCACCCTGCTCGACCTCAAGGCGGCCCGGCTGCTGCCGACCGCCGAGGTGGAGGACGAGGCCGACCTCGCGCTGCTCGAAGCACGGGATCTGCTCTTCGCGCGACTGCTGCAGTACCGCGCGTACAAGCAGATCGCCGAGATCTTCAGCGCGCGGCTGGACGAAGAGAGCAGGCGGTATCCCCGTACCGTCGGACTCGAGGCCCAGTACGCCGAGCTGCTGCCCGAGGTCGTCATCAGCATCGGCGCAGAGGGCTTCGCCAAGCTCGCTGTGAAGGCGATGCAGCCCCGGCCCAAGCCGCAGGTGTACATCGACCACATCCACGCCCCCCTCGTGTCCGTGCGCGAACAGGCCGAGGTGGTCGTGTCGCGGCTGCGGGAGGCCGGTGAACTCAGCTTCCGGGAGCTCGCCGCGGACGCGCCCGACACCCTCACCGTCGTGGCGCGCTTCCTCGCGCTGCTGGAGCTGTACCGCGACAAGGCCGTGGTCCTTGAGCAGGACGACGCCCTGGGGGAACTCGTGGTCAAGTGGACCGGCGGCGAGTCGGGCGCGACCGTCACCGATGAATTCGATTCTGAGGTTCGCGAGAACCAGGAGGAGGAGAAGGCGTGAGCGATCTCAAGCCCGCGCTCGAAGCGGTCCTCATGGTCGTCGACGAGCCGGCCACCGAAGAGCACCTCGCCAAGGTCCTGGAGCAGCCGCGCCGGGCCGTCGCCGACGCGCTGCGGGAGCTGGCGGACGAGTACACCGTCCAGGGCCGCGGCTTCGAGCTGCGGCTCGTCGCGGGCGGCTGGCGGTTCTACTCGCGGGCCGAGCACGCCGACGCCGTGGAGCGCTTCGTACTCGACGGGCAGCACGCCCGGCTCACCCAGGCCGCCCTGGAGACCCTCGCGGTCGTCGCGTACCGCCAGCCGGTCAGCCGATCGCGCGTCTCGGCCGTGCGCGGAGTGAACTGTGACGGCGTCATGCGCACCCTCCTCCAGCGCGGTCTGGTCGAGGAGGCGGGCGCGGAACCTGAAACAGGTGCGATCCTGTACAGGACGACGAACTACTTTCTGGAGCGGATGGGCCTGCGCGGCCTGGACGAGCTCCCGGAGCTCGCGCCCTTTCTCCCTGAGGCGGAGGCGATCGAGGCCGAGACGCAAGAGGGTGTGCCGTCGTTCGATCCGGACGCACCGGACACCGACGCAGACGACAAGACGGAATTTTGATGCGAAGCAGCGGCAGGAACAGCGGAAGCGGCAACCGGGACTCCCGGGGCGCCGGCGGCAACCGGGACTCCCGGGGCGCCGGCGGGAACCGGGATTCCCGGGGCGCCGGCGGGAAGGGGCGCGACGACAAGCAGGGGCAGCGCCCCCGCCACCCCCGCCCCGAGGAGCGCCGCTACGACGTGGGCGGTTCCACCGAGGAAGGCGGCGGCCCCCGCAAGGGCCGTGGCGCGTCCGCGCGCGGCGGCGCCAAGGGCGGCCCGAAGCCTGCGCAGAAGCCTCAGGGTTCCCGGCGCAGCGCACCGGCCCGCCCCCGTGAGCTCGACGCCAAGATCGAGCAGCGCAACCGGGACAGGTACGCAGAGAAGCCGCAGATCAAGACCCCCAAGACCTTCCCCGGCGCCGAGCAGGAGGGCGAGCGGCTGCAGAAGGTGCTGGCCAGGGCCGGCATGGGCTCCCGCCGCGCCTGTGAGGAGCTGATCGAGCAGGCTCGTGTCGAGGTCAACGGCAAGATCGTCGTTGAGCAGGGCCTGCGGGTGGACCCGGACAAGGACGAGATCAAGGTCGACGGGCTGACCGTCGCCACCCAGTCGCACCTCTTCTTCGCGCTGAACAAGCCCGCCGGTGTCGTGTCGACGATGGAAGACCCGGACGGGCGCCAGTGCCTCGGTGACTACGTCACCAACCGCGAGACCCGTCTCTTCCACGTCGGCCGGCTCGACACCGAGACCGAGGGCATCATCCTGCTCACCAACCACGGCGAGCTGGCCCACCGGCTGACCCACCCCAAGTACGGCGTGAAGAAGACCTACCTCGCCGCCATCCAGGGTCCGCTCCCGCGCGAGCTGGGCAAGCGGCTCAAGGACGGCATCCAGCTCGACGACGGCTATGCCCGTGCCGACCACTTCCGGGTGGTCGAGAACACCGGCAAGAACTACCTGGTCGAGGTGACGCTGCACGAGGGCCGCAAGCACATCGTGCGCCGGATGCTGGCCGAGGCCGGCTTCCCGGTCGACAAGCTCGTACGGACCTCCTTCGGGCCCATCCCACTGGGCGACCAGAAGTCGGGCTGGCTGCGCCGCCTGACCAACACCGAGGTCGGCATGCTGATGAAGGAAGTCGGCCTGTAGTCACACCACTTCTCGCACGAAGCCCGCGGTCACCTTCGGCCGCGGGCTTCTCGCGTCTTGTAGGACAGGCCTGTTCGTATTATAGTCAACATGACTATTAAGGGGGTGGGCGTGAGCCTCTCGGACATCGTCGAACCCCTCCTCGCCCGCCCGCACATCGCCACCCCCGCCGTGTCCGGCTGGTGGACCTGGACCCACGGGGGTGGACCAGGCTCCGACGCCCCGCTCGCGGCGGGGGTGGTGGGGACCCTCGCGCCCCCCGTTCCGGAGAACCGATGATGCAGGGCTACGACCCCGGCGCCTTCCCGCCCTTCGCGGTCACCGTCGACCTCGCCGTCTTCACCGTCCGCGAGGGACGGTTGCACGTCCTGCTCGTGGAGCGGGGGGAGGACCCGTACAAGGGCGCCTGGGCGCTGCCGGGCGGCTTCGTACGGCCCAGGGAGTCCGCCGGGCAGGCCGCGCGCCGCGAACTGGCCGAGGAGACCGGCCTGTCGCGGGAGACCGTCGCCGACCTTCACCTGGAGCAGCTGCGGACCTACAGCGACCCCGACCGCGACCCGCGCATGCGGGTCGTGTCCGTCGCGTACACCGCGCTGCTGCCGGATCTCCCCGAGCCGCGCGGCGGCGGGGACGCGGCGCAGGCCCAGTGGATGCCGCTCACCGCCGCCCGGCTCGCCTTCGACCACGACCGGATCCTCGCCGACGCGCACGAGCGGATCGGCGCCAAGCTCGAATACACCTGCCTGGCCACCAGCTTCTGCCCGCGCGAGTTCACGCTCGGCGAGCTGCAGCAGGTGTACGAAACGGTCTGGGGCGTCGACCTCGACCGGCCCAACTTCCGGCGCAAAGTCCTCACCACACCCGGCTTCGTCGAGGCGGTCGAGGGCCCGCCGCGCCGCACCGGCGGCCGCGGGAAACCGGCCGCACTGTACCGGGCGGGCTCCGCCTCGGCCCTGCACCCTCCACTCCTGCGACCGGAAGGACGCCAGGCATGACCGCCATGTGGACCACGAGGACCATCACCAAGCAAGCGGCCACCGGCTCGCTGATCGGGCTCGCACTCGGGGACGCGCTGGGCTTCCCGACCGAGTTCAACGACGTGCCCCAGATCCTCGCCAAGTGCGGTCCGTGGCGGGAGACGGACCTGCCCAGGCCCGCGATCGTCACGGACGACACCCAGATGACGCTCGCCCTGGCGCGCGGCATACGCACCGCGATGGACCGCGGACTGCTCGTCGCCTCCCGGCTGACCCCACCGGTGCGCGAGGAGTTCGTCGGCTGGTACCACTCCCCGGAGAACAACCGCGCCCCCGGCCGCACCTGCATGTCCGCCTGCCGGATCCTCGACAGCGAACGGCCCTGGCAGGAGGCCAGCCAGATCGGCTCCAAGGGCTGCGGCGCCAATATGCGGGTCGCGCCGATCGGTCTCGTACCGGGGCTGAGCGAGGAACAGCGGGCGGGCGCCGCGCAGTTGCAGGCTGCGCTCACCCACGGCCATCCGACGGCGCTCGCGGCGAGCGACCTCACGGCGCGCGCGGTGTTCCTGCTGGCGCAGGGCGCGGAGCCGATGGGTCTGGTCGGCCAGCTGCGTTCGTACGCGTACGAGATGCGCAGCCACTACTACCACCACTGGCTGGGCAATCTGTGGACCTACTCCCACGACCCGACGCCCGAGGCCTTTATCGCACGGGGGTGGGACGAGTGCCTGCAGGTCCTGGAGCGGCTGGCGACCGCGGTGCGCACGGCCAACCCGGAGACCGACCCGTGCCTGGCCACGGGCGACGGCTGGATCGCAGAAGAGGCCCTCGCCACCGCCCTGCTGTGCTTCCTGCTCTTCCCCGAGGAACCGGTCATGGCACTGCGCCGGGCCGCCTGCACCAGAGGCGACTCGGACTCGATCGCCTGCATCGCGGGCGCGCTCGCCGGCGCGCATCTGGGGGCGGGCGCCTGGCCCAAGGAATGGTCCGAGCGGATCGAGTACCGCAGCGATCTTATGTCGCTCGGCGCCCTCTGGGACTCTTGATCCATGAGTGACCCGCTGACTCACCCACCGACTCACCCGCTTAACGATCCGCTGGACATGGAGCTCGGCTCCATCGTCGACGAACAGTCCGACCCGCTGCTCTTCGTCACCGTCTCAGGGGCGCATCTGTACGGATTCCCGTCCCGGGACTCGGACGTGGACCTGCGCGGAGTCCATCTGCTGCCCGTAGAGGAGCTGCTGGGGCTGAGCGAGCCGGACGAGACCCGGTCCCGGATGTGGGACCGGGACGGCGTCGAGATGGACCTGGTCACACACGACGTACGCAAGTTCGTACGGCTGATGCTGCGGCGCAACGGCTATGTGCTGGAACAGCTGCTCTCACCCCTGGTGGTGCACACCTCGGACGCGCACGCGGAGCTGGCCGCGCTCGCCCCGGGCGTGCTCACCAGCCACCATGCACACCACTACCGGGGGTTCGCGAACACCCAGTGGCGGCTCTTCGAGAAGACCGGGGAGCTCAAACCGCTGCTGTACACCTTCCGTGCGCTGCTCACCGGCATCCATCTGATGCGCAGCGGCGAAGTGCAGGCTCATCTGCCCACCCTCCTCGGAGAGGTCGACGCCCCAGGTCATCTGCCGCAGCTGATCGAGGCCAAGGCGGACGCCGAACACGGCCCCGCATCCGGCGTCGACCGGGGTCGGATGCGCGCCGAGGCCGAAGCGCTGCACGGGGTCCTGGAGGAGGCGCGGCTGAACTCGCGGCTACCCGACGAGCCCTCCGCGTACCACGCCCTGCGCGACTTCGTGGTCCGCGTACGCCTGGAGCGCTGACGCCCGGCGGGCGCGGAACAGGAAGTCCTCGACCCGCGCCCGGTCGGGCTCGGCCGGCAGCGGTGAGCCCGGCGCCGCCGCGTCGGCCTCGTCCGCGAGGCGCGTCATCCATGCCTCGACCCGCGGCCACGGCACTTCGCCCCGCTTGACCGTGAGCAGCCGCTCCCGGTCGGCGCCGACGTCGATGACCAGCTCGCCCGTACGCAGCAGATCGCGGCAGCAGCCGAGTAGCCGCAGCAGATGCATGGCGTGCTTCCAGCGCGGGGCGCCGTGCTGACGGAAGTCCGCCTCCAGTTTCTTGCGCTGGCCCACCGCGTACCGCACGAACGTCTGGTGGGCCTGCCGGGACAGGAACGCATCGCGCAGAGCGAGCAGTTCCCGGCCGGTGTCGTCGACGCGCTCGACGAGGGGGGAGTGCAGGCACTCCAGGACATTGGGGTTGGCGCGCAGCGCGAGCTCCAGGAAGCGCTCCAGCTCCCAGGAGAACTGCTCGTGGGCCGGGCCGTCGAGATGCGTCGGAGGCTTGTCGAAGCGCCAGTAGAGCGGGGCAGGGGCGAGGAAGACCCCGCGACGGTCGGTGTCGCTGCCGTCCGTGGCCAGCCCGAAGGCGCGCGAGCCCATCACACAGGAGTAGACCGTGTGGTCTCGGACGAGTGCTTCGGGCGTCGCCTCGGGCGTCATGCGCGAGAGGGTACGTGAGGGGGTCAGACCAGCCGGATGGTGTCCCCGGAGACGGTGATCTGCTTCTCGGGCAGCGGCTTGGTGGCGGGGCCCTCGGCGACCGAGCCGTCCGTGATGCGGAACTTGCTGCCGTGGCACGGGCAGTCGATGGTGCCGGCCGCGATCGTCCTGACGAGGCAATTCTGGTGGGTGCAGAGGGCTGAGAACGCCTTGAACTCACCTGCGTTCGGCTGGGTCACGACGACCTTCTGGTCCACGAAGACCCTGCCTCCGTCGACCGGGATGTCGGCGGTCTTGGCGAGCTCATCACCGGCCGGTGCGCTGGTCGTGCCCGCGGTCGAGGTCGGCTGCTCGGACGCGGAGTCGCCCCCGCCCCCGTCGCCGCAGCCCGACACCAGAGCGGCGGCGCCCGCCGCGCCCGCCGCCAGAAGCGTCCTTCGTCGCGCGTCCATGGCTGTCTCCCTGTTGTCGTGATCTTCAGCCGGATCACCGAGCATCTTGGCGCTCAAAGCGCCGAAGGCGAAGCAAGCCGGGCAGCGTGTGCCGGATCAGGCGCGCGCTGTACGTCCGACAGCCCAGTCCGCGCGGGACCCAGGCCCGGCACCCGGCCCTGGGTCCAGCCGGCCGGCCGTCAGGCCCACCGGAACGACATGAAAGAGCATGCCGCCAGTTGTAGCGCGGGGCCGCCCCGCGCCGGGCCGTCCAATTGGCAGCACTGTCCGCTCTGACTGGCATTGGGGGTATTTGCCGACCGGGCCGGCTCGGAGGGTGGTCGCCGCAGCCGTGCGCCCCGGTGTCTGACTACGCTGAACGGAGCACTCGCACAGTTAAGGAGCACGACGTGGCGGTACGAGCGGTCCGGGGAGCTGTCCAGCTGGAGCGGGACGAGGCCGGACACATGGACGAGCAGGTCAGCGAACTGCTCACCGCCATCCTGGAGCGGAACGGGTTGGTCACGGACGATCTGATCAGCGTCTGGTTCACGGCCACGCCGGATCTGCACAGCGACTTCCCCGCGGCGGCCGCGCGCAAGCTGGGCATCGTCGACGTGCCGCTGATCTGCGCGCAGGAGCTGGACATCGTCGGGGCGATGCCCCGTGTCGTACGGATCCTCGCGCACGTCGAGTCGGATCTGCCCAAGTCGGAGATCGCGCACGTGTACCTCGGTGCCGCGGCCGCCCTGCGCAAGGACATCGCCCAGTGAGATCCGCCGTCGTCATCGGAACCGGCCTGATCGGCACGTCCGCGGCCCTCTCCCTCGCGGGGCGCGGAGTCGTCGTGCACCTCGTCGACCACGACCCGGAGCGGGCCCGTACCGCCGCCGCGCTCGGCGCGGGGACGGACGAGCCGCCCGAGGGCCGGGTCGACCTCGCGATCGTCGCCGTGCCGCCGGCGCATGTCGCCACCGCGCTGGCCGACGCGATGCGCGCCGGGACCGCGCGCGGCTACCTCGACGTGGCGAGCGTCAAGGGCGGGCCGCGGCGCGAGCTGGAGGCGCTGGGCCTGGACCTGAGCGCGTACATCGGCACGCATCCGATGGCGGGCAAGGAGCTCTCGGGTCCGCTGGCAGCGACCGCGGACCTCTTCGAGGGCCGCCCATGGGTGCTGACGCCCACGCGTGACACGGACACCGAGGTGCTCAACCTCGCCCTCGAACTGGTCGCGCTCTGCCGGGCCGTCCCGGTGGTCATGGACGCCGACGCCCACGACCGGGCGGTGGCCCTCGTCTCCCACACCCCGCAGCTGATCTCCTCGATGGTCGCGGCCCGGCTGGAGGACGCGGACGACACCGCGGTACGGCTCTGCGGCCAGGGCATCCGTGACGTCACCCGGATCGCGGCGTCCGACCCCCGGATGTGGGTCGAGATCCTCTCCGCGAACCCGGGCCCGGTGGCCGACGTGCTGGCCGGGGTGGCGGCGGACCTGGACGAGACGGTCCAGGCGCTGCGGTCCCTGCAGTCCTCCGACGAGTCCAAGCGCCAGGACGGCGCGGAGGGCATCGAGGACGTCCTGCGCCGGGGAAACGCGGGGCGCGTCCGCGTCCCGGGCAAGCACGGCGCTGCCCCGACGTCATACGAGATCGTGGCAGTCCTGATCAGCGACCAGCCGGGCGAGCTGGCGCGCATCTTCGCGGATGCGGGCCGCGCGGGTGTGAACATCGAGGACGTCCGCATCGAACACGCGACGGGCCAGCAGGCGGGCCTGGTCCAGCTGATGGTGGAGCCGGCGGCGGCGACGGTGCTGACGGCGTCATTGCGGGAGCGCGGCTGGTCGATCCGGCAGTGACCCCGCGTCGGCGGACGGAGTCCGGCGCAGCCGTCCCGAAGCGCGGGAGGCCCCCTGGGGCCGAGCGGTGCGAGGGCGGCGTCGGGGGATCGGTGCGGGGCTGGTCGATCCGGCAGTGACCCCGGCGTCGCCGGACGGGCTGAAAATCAGCCCGTCCGGCGTTTGAGGACCGGGGTCTGGGGCGCTGCCCCAGTGGCGCCGCCATCCGTGTGTAAAGGCGGGCCCGAGTACTCGGTAACCTTGTTCAGGGCCCACCGGCAATTCCGCCTGCCCTCTTCGCGTACCAGGAAGGTGTCCGACACCGTGGAATCCGTGATCGTCGCCATCGACGGCCCCTCCGGCACGGGCAAGTCGAGCACCTCCAAGGCGGTCGCCGCAGCGCTGGGGCTGAGCTATCTCGACACCGGCGCCCAGTACCGCGCGATCACCTGGTGGATGATCAGCAACGGCGTCGACGTCCACGACCCGGCCGCGATCGCCACCGCCGCCGCCAAGCCCGCCATAGTCTCCGGCACCGACCCGGCCAACCCCACCATCACGGTGGACGGCGTGGACGCCACCGGGCCGATCCGCACGCACGAGGTCACCTCCAAGGTCAGCGCGGTCAGCGCCGTCCCCGAGGTGCGGGCCCGGATCACCGAGCTGCAGCGCTCCATCGCCTCGGCCGCCGTGACCGGCATCGTCGTCGAGGGGCGCGACATCGGCACCACCGTCCTGCCGGACGCGGACCTGAAGATCTTCCTGACCGCCTCGTCCGAGGCCCGCGCCGCCCGCCGCAGCGGGGAGCTGAAGGGCACCGACGTCGCGGCCACCAGGGAAGCCCTGATCAAGCGGGACGCGGCCGACTCCAGCCGTAAGACGTCCCCGCTCGCCAAGGCTGACGACGCGGTCGAGGTGGACACCACCGAACTGACTCTGCAGCAGGTCATCGAGTGCGTCGTCACCCTCGTCGAGGAGCGGCGCAGCGCGACCGACACCACGGGGGAGCGAGCCGCTCAGTGACCGTACCCTCGAAGAAGGGCGCGGCGGTCGGTCGGGGCATCGGCATCGGGCTCATGTACGGACTGTTCAAGCCGCGGGTGCTCGGCGCCTGGCGGGTTCCGGCGACCGGACCCGTGATCCTCGCGGTGAACCACTCGCACAACATCGACGGGCCGATGCTGATGGGCACCGCGCCCCGTCCCGTGCACTTCCTGATCAAGAAGGAGGCGTTCGTCGGTCCCCTCGAACCGTTCCTGCTGGGAATGGGTCAGGTGAAGGTGGACCGTACGAGCACCGACCGGACCGCCATAACCAGTGCGCTCGGCGTGCTGGAGAACGGCGGCGTCCTCGGGATCTTCCCCGAGGGCACCCGGGGCGAGGGAGACTTCGCCTCGCTGCGCGCCGGGCTCGCGTACTTCGCCCTGCGTTCCGGCGCCCCGATCGTCCCGGTGGCGGTGCTGGGAAGCACGGAGCGCCGTGGACGGTTGATTCGGGCGCTGCCTCCGCTGCGCAGCCGGGTCGACGTCGTCTTCGGTGACGCCTTCGAGGCGGGCGACGGCAGCGGCCGTCGTACGCGCAAGGCGCTGGACGACGCGACCGTACGCATCCAGGAGCGGCTGACCGCCCACCTGGAAAACGCCAAGCGCCTCACCGGGCGCTAGGTAAGACTTGAGTAGTGGACCGCGCGACAAGCGGTCCATCGATGATGCAACGTAACGAGGTAAGCACTTCATGAACGACCAGACCCAGTCCGGCGACGAGCACGAGCACGGAGCGCTTGGCGACGCCGAGTACGCGGAGTTCATGGAGCTCGCCGCGGAAGAGGGCTTCGACGTCCTGGACGTCGAGCACGCGATCGACGAGGCCGGTCACGGCCCGCTGCCCGTCCTCGCCGTCGTCGGCCGCCCCAATGTCGGCAAATCGACCCTGGTGAACCGCATCATCGGCCGCCGTGAGGCCGTCGTCGAGGACAAGCCCGGCGTCACCCGCGACCGCGTCACCTACGAGGCCGAGTGGGCCGGCCGCCGCTTCAAGGTCGTCGACACCGGCGGCTGGGAGCAGGACGTCCTCGGCATCGACGCCTCCGTCGCCGCCCAGGCCGAGTACGCGATCGAGGCCGCCGACGCGGTCGTCTTCGTCGTGGACTCCACGGTCGGCGCCACCGACACCGACGAGGCCGTCGTCAAGCTGCTGCGCCGGGCCGGCAAGCCCGTCGTGCTCTGCGCCAACAAGGTCGACGGACCGAGCGGCGAGGCGGACGCCACCGCCCTGTGGTCGCTCGGCCTCGGCCAGCCGCACCCCGTCTCCTCGCTGCACGGCCGCGGTACGGGCGACATGCTCGACGCCGTCCTGGAGGCGCTGCCCGACGCCCCGGCCCAGACCTTCGGCAACGCCGTCGGCGGCCCGCGCCGCATCGCCCTGATCGGCCGCCCGAACGTCGGCAAGTCCTCGCTGCTCAACAAGGTGGCGAACGAGGACCGGGTCGTCGTCAACGAGGTCGCCGGCACCACCCGCGACCCGGTCGACGAGCTGATCGAACTCGGCGGTGTCACCTGGAAGTTCATCGACACGGCCGGCATCCGGCGCCGGGTCCACCTCCAGGAGGGCGCGGACTACTACGCCTCCCTGCGTACCGCCGCCGCCGTGGAGAAGGCGGAGGTCGCGGTCATCCTGATCGACGCGACGGAGTCCATCAGCGTCCAGGACCAGCGGATCATCACCATGGCCGTCGAGGCCGGGCGTGCGATGGTCGTCGCGTTCAACAAGTGGGACAACCTCGACGAGGAGCGCCGCTACTACCTGGAGCGCGAGATCGAGACGGAGCTCGCGCAGATCGCCTGGGCGCCGCGGGTCAATGTGTCCGCCCGTACCGGCCGCCACATGGAGAAGCTGGTCCCGGCGATCGAGACGGCTCTGAGGGGCTGGGAGACGCGTATCCCCACGGGTCGGCTGAACGCCTTCCTCGGTGAGATCGTCGCCTCCCACCCGCACCCGATCCGCGGCGGCAAGCAGCCCCGCATCCTCTTCGGCACCCAGGCCGGCACCACGCCGCCGCGGTTCGTGCTCTTCGCCTCCGGCTTCCTGGAGCACGGCTACCGCCGCTTCGTCGAGCGCCGGCTGCGCGAGGAGTTCGGCTTCGAGGGCACCCCGATCCACATCTCCGTACGGGTGCGCGAGAAGCGCGGCCGCAAGAAGTGATGGGAACGCGTGGCAATGGCGCTGCCCCGGACCGTCGAACGGTCCGGGGCAGCGCCATGTCGTGCTGGGGTCAAAGCCCCCGGCGGGGACCGGGCGGCAGCGCCGCCGGGACATGAGTCCCGTTGTGCGGCCGGCTGAGCGGGTACGGCTGCCAGCCCGCCCCCGGGTGGCCCGGGTGGCCCGATGACCCGCCACGGCTGGTGTGCAGCCCGGTGCCGAAGGCCCTGAAGTCGAGATCCTCCTCGCCGCTCCGGTCGCCCGGCAGCGCCCTGAACGCCCTGCGGTACTCGGAGTACAGCGTGTCGTAGATGGGCGTGGGCGAGTGGCCGGCCGTCGCGTCACGCGCTGGGCGCATGGCGGGGATCTGACTCTGGTACGGCTGGCGGGAGGGGTCGTATGAGTGCACGTACCTGCAACGACCCCCGCCACCGGACGGATGCGGGCTGGGCGGAGCTGCATTATTCCGAGGGACGTACGAAGGGACGTACGAAGGGACGTACGACACGTGCCCCGGGGCACGGTTCCGCACCCATGGCGTCGTCACGTGCCCGCGAGCGGCATCGCCGCGGCCACCAGGCGGCCGCCCGCCGCGGCCTTCTCCAGCGCCTCGCGCAGCAGGTCCTCGCGCGGCTGCTGGCCGATCGAGCCGACCGGGGCGGCGAAGACGAGCACCGTGTGCGACTTGTTGGCGGCCGCCCGCCATCCGTCGGTGACCTGGAGCGGCTGATGGGCCTGCCACCAGGCGACCGGGCTGCCGCCGCCGGTGCCGGGCTGGAGCACGGCGTGCAGCTGTCCCATGGCGACCAGGACGGACCAGCCGGGCAGCCGGCCGGGCAGCCGGTTCACGTCGGAGACCGGCTGGAAGCCCTGCTCGATGAGGAGCGGGAGGAAGTCGTCGCCGCCGTAGCCGGTGGTGCCGGGGCGGGCGATGGGTGCGGTCGGCTCGACGACCAGGGCGGGGTGCAGATCGCCGTTGATCAGTACGAGACCGCTGGTGATGCCGAGGACGGCCTGCTGTGGACCGGCGCCGGGGATCTGTGACTCGTCGCCGGTGATGGACCGGACGGCGCCCTGCAGTTGGTCCTCGGCGACCTGGACGACCTGCGAGGGGATGCAGGTGGCGTGGGCGAAGGCGAGAACGGCGGTCTCCTCGCCGACGAACAGCACGGTGCTGGTGCGTTCCTGCTCGGAGTCGCCCGGGGTGCGGCAGGAAGTGCAGTCGTAGCTGCCCGGGGCGTTCTCGCCGGCGAGCAGCCGGTCGGCTTCTTCGTCGCCGATCTCGGCGCGTACGTCCTCGCTGACGTCGAGCATGCGCGGCACGGGTGCTCCTCGGAACTTGTTGCGTGCGCCGGGCGGTTCCCGGCTGTTAAAGAGTTCAACGGGTGATCTGTGGCCGGAGTCACGCGTGAAAGGGAACGGAATCGCATCATCCGACGCAAGCAGTGAAACTGCGGGCCGAATCGGTTACTCCGTGTCAACTGCTGCTGATTGCACGGAAGTTGATTCGGTGAAGCCGGTCACAGATCCCTTGGCCGACAGGTCGACAAATCATGAAATCAGCGAATCAAGTGGGTGGCCGGATTTAGCCGATACTGCGAGTAACAGGCAACTGGCCTGGAACGACAGGGGATTGGTTGATACGGCGGCCTCGTGCTGCCTAGATTCCTCCGCCGTGTGCAGAGAGCACCGCCCGGGACAGCCCGCAGGCCGTACAGCCAGTACGGCGCAGCAGCAGCACAGAACGACTGCCTCAGGTGGGCGAGGCGGAGCGGACGAACGGCGCCGGATGCGCCGAAGTCGGCACCGCCAGGGGGACCCCGGGTCCTTCGAGAGGGATTTGATGTTCACGAGTTCCCGTTCCATACGCAGGCGTGACACGGCGGCGCTGGTGAGCGCCGCACTGGTGGCGCCGCTGGCTCTGCTCGCCGCGACGACGGGCGAGGCCCGGGCAGCGGACGAAGGGGTATGGGACCGCATCGCAGCGTGCGAGAGCGGCGGAAACTGGCACATCAACACGGGCAACGGCTACTACGGCGGGCTGCAGTTCTCCGCCGGGACCTGGCGCGCCTACGGCGGCGGGGCGTACGCGTCCACCGCGGACCGGGCGAGCAAGGGGCAGCAGATCGCTGTCGCCGCGAAGGTCCAGCGGGCGCAGGGATGGGGCGCATGGCCCACCTGCGCGGCGCGGGCCGGGGCGTACGGCAAGGCGCCGGCGGCGCAGAAGGCGGAAGCTCCCAAGTCCACGGCCCACAAGGCCAAAGCGAAGGGCACGTCCGCGGCTGAGGCGAAGACGCCGAAGCGAGCAGCTGCCCACACCGAACGCGGCAGCGCCCGGGGCGGCATCTACACCGTCCGGCTCGGCGACACCCTGAGCGGGATCGCGACAGCGCACGGCAGCGACTGGCGCGCCCTGTTCGCCGCCAACAAGGCTGTCATCGGCGGTGATCCGAACCTCATCGTGCCCGGGCAGCGGCTCGCGCTCTGAGGCGCCCTTCGGCAGCCCCGCCCGGGTCGGGTCCGACCGGGTGGGGCTGCCTGCCGCCCTCGCGCGTCACCGGCCCTCGCGGGGCCGCGCTGCCTAGCGTGACCCGATGTCGAAGATCCGCTTCTGGCCGACGGCGACGGCTGCCGCACTGCTGCTGGCACTGGTGCCCCTGAGCGGCGCGTACGCCGCGCCCCCGCTTCCGCCGCCGCCCGCCCCCGGAAGCCCCGGCGTCGCCGGCTCCGGATCGGCCGCCTGTGCCGCGAGGGGATGGCCGTGGAACTGTCTCGCCACATGCGAGAGCGGCGGTCTGTGGAACGCCAACACCGGCAACGGCTTCTACGGCGGACTGCAGTTCTGGCAGCCCACCTGGGAGGGGCACGGCGGCCTCGCCTACGCGGCGCGCGCCGACCTCGCCACCCGCGAGCAGCAGATCAAGGTCGCGGAGGAGGTGCTGCGTACGCAGGGATGGGAAGCGTGGCCCGTCTGCGCCAAGAAGTACGGCCTCAGCCGCCGCGCCCACACGGTCCAGCCCGGCGACACCCTCTCCGCGATCGCCGAGCGCTTCGGCGTCAAGGGCGGCTGGCAGGCGCTGTACGCGGCGAACAAGGCCACGATCGGCAGCTCTCCGCATTCGCTGCAGGTGGGCATGATGCTGGTCATTCCGGACTGAGCGCGGCGGGCTGCTCGCCGCAGAAGACCCGCGCCGCACCTGTCTGTCCGTCGCCGGCTGACAGGACGACAGGATGACGGGGGCCGGGTGACGCAGGGCGGCGAGATGACCGACAAATGCCGAGACGTGTCCCAGCTCCCCTGTCGGCCGTAACGGCCAAGTACAGTCCATTCCTGCACACATGAAGACTGGGGGACGCTGCGGCGCATGCACATCTCTTTTCTGCTCCACAACGTGTACGGCATCGGCGGCACGATCCGGACGACGTTCAACCTCGCCCATGCCCTGGCCGAGCGGCACGACGTCGAGATCGTCTCCGTCTTCCGCCACCGTGACGAACCCGCCATGGGCGCGCCCGCCGGCGTCACCATGAAGCACCTCGTCGATCTGCGGACGAGCAGCCCCGGCTACGACGGCGACCATCCGGACCATCAGCGGCCCGCCAAGGTCTTCCCTCGCGGCGACGGCCGCCACAAGCAGTACAGCCGCCTCACCGACGCCCGGATCGCCGCCCACCTGGGGTCCCTTGAGGCCGATGTCGTCGTCGGCACCCGCCACGGTCTCAATGTGCACATCGCCCGTCAGACCCGGCGCGGCCCGGTCCGCGTCGGGCAGGAACACCTCACGCTGGACAGCCACGGCTACCGGCTGCGCCGCGAGATCGGGTATCGCTACCCCCTCCTCGACGCGATCACCACCGTCACAGAGGCGGACGCCCGGTCCTACCGCTCCGAGCTGAAACTGCCGGGAGTACGGATCGATTCGGTGCCCAACAGCGTGCCCGCCCCGGCCCTCCGGCCCGCCGACTCCTCCAGCAAATGGATCGTCGCGGCCGGCCGGCTGACCGGGGTCAAGCGGTACGACCTGCTGGTCAAGGCCTTCTCCAAGGTGGTCGCCGCGCGTCCCGACTGGCGGCTGCGGATCTACGGCAGCGGAGACGCGACAGGCAACGAGAAGAACGCGCTGCGCGCCCTCATCGAAGAGCGCGGGCTGTACAACCACGTCTTCCTGATGGGGCCCGCCCACCCCCTCGAACCGGAGTGGGTCAAGGGCTCGATCGCCGCTGTCACCTCCAGCATGGAGTCGTTCGGCATGACCATCGTCGAGGCGATGCGCTGCGGCCTGCCCGTCGTCTCCACCGACTGCCCGCTCGGGCCCCGCGAGATCATCGAGGACGGCGTCGACGGCCGTCTGGTGCCGGTCGGCGACGTGGACGCGATCGCCGACGCGCTGCTCGGGCTGATCGAGGACGACGAACTGCGCAGGCGCACCGGGCAGGCGGCGCTCGCCGCCTCGGCCCGCTTCGACCCGGTGCGGATCGCCGAGCGCCACGAGGTGCTGTTCACCGAACTGGTCGCGAGCGGAGTGGGCCTCTCGCGCAATGGGCTGCGGGACGCCGCGCACCGCGCCCTGAGCTCGCTGTACGACGGGGCCTACGCCCTGCGCCAGCTGGCCGCCGACGTGATCCGGAAAGGGAAGAAGTCCTCATGACCACGTCCACCCAGCGGCGGGTGCCGCGGGCCGACTGCATCGCCGACTCCGCGGGGGGCATCACCTTCGACATCGCGGGTGCCGGTGCGCCGGACGCCGTGCTGGTGCTGAAGCGGCGCGGCGGCGCGGGCCCACAGGACGAGACGCGGCTGCCGCTGACCCCCACGGGGGAGGGCACCTCGCGCGCCGTACTTCCCAGCACGGTCGAGATGGCAGAGGGTCGCTGGGAGGCGTATGTCGGTGACGAGGCCGTCGAGCCGGGCATCCGGGACCTGCGCACGCTGGTCGACCGCACGCCCGACGCCGACCGGATCTCCGTGCGCCTGCCGTACCCGACGCCGGACGGACGGCTGGCGGTGCGCTGCTGGGTGCGGGCACCGCACGCAGAGGCAGGTGAGATCGGCCTCGCGCCGGAGCGCGGCGAGATGGTGGTGGAGGGGGTGCTGTACGGAGTCGAACTGGGCGAAGGGGCCGTCGCGGAGGCTCGGCTGCGCGGCTCCGACAAGGCGCATCGGGTGCCGGTGACGGGCGGCGACGGCGGAGCCTTCGGCTTCACCCTGCCGTACGGCCCCCTGGCGGAGCAGCACCTCGGCGAGCAGGAGCTCTGGGACATGTGGCTGCGGCCCACGGCGGACGCCGCCTGGATACGGCTCGCCCGCATCCTCGACGACGTCTGGAACCGGAGGAACGTCTTCCTGTACCCCAAGCTGCCGTCCGGCAACTGGCTGGCCGCCCCCTGCTACACGAGCGACAACGAACTCTGCGTACGCCTCACCGCGGCGCCCTGACGCCCGGCATTTAAGGACGGTATTCGAGGACATTGGCTGTCCTCAATCGCTGGCAGACTCGGCACCATGTTGGAGACCTCGGCAAGACTGCTACGCCTGCTCTCGCTGCTCCAGGCGCACCGCGAGTGGTCCGGCGCCGATCTGGCCGACCGCCTCGGCGTCACGCCGCGTACGGTCCGGCGCGACGTCGACCGGCTGCGCGAGCTCGGCTACCCGGTCAACGCCAGCCCAGGCACGGGCGGCGGCTACCAGCTCGGCGCCGGGGCCGAGCTGCCGCCGCTGCTGCTCGACGACGAAGAGGCGGTGGCCGTCGCGGTGGGCCTGCGCACCGCCGCGGGCCATGGCATCGAGGGCATCGGCGAGACTTCCGTACGCGCCCTGGCCAAGCTGGAGCAGGTGCTGCCGAACCGGCTGCGCCGCCGGGTCGGCGCGCTCAACGCCTTCACCGTGCCGATGCTGCGCGGCCCGCAGAGCTCCACGGTCGACGCGAGCGTGCTGACGGAACTGGCCAACGCCTGCCGGGACAGCGAGCGGCTGCGCTTCGAATACCGCGACCACGGCGGCTCCGCCACCCGACGCAGCGTAGAGCCGCACCGTCTGGTGTGCACCGAGCGGCGCTGGTATCTCGTCGCCTGGGATCTGGACCGCGGCGACTGGCGTACGTTCCGTGCCGACCGGATCACCCCGAAGCCGCCGCACGGCCCGCGCTTCGCTCCTCGCACCCCGCCGGCCGAGGACCTGGCCGCGTACGTATCGCAGGGCGTCTCCACACACGCCTACGCCGCCCAGGCTGTCATCCGGCTGCGCACCTCGGCCGAACGGGCAGCCCAGTTCGTCGGTCCGGCGGACGGCGCCCTCGAAGCGGTCGACGAGCGGACGTGTCTGCTGCGTACCGGGGCCGCCAGCCTGGATGTGCTGGTGATCCACGTGATGCTCATGGGCGTGGACTTCGAGGTGATCGAGCCGCAGGAGCTGACCGAGCACATCAGGACGGTCCGGGACCGGCTTTCCCGGGCCCTGGACTGACGCCAAGACTGTTCGGACGCGCGGGGGGATTCTGTAATGAACCGGTGAATTGTCACCGTCCGTCAATTCACCCTCCGGCGCCTGACCCCGGACAATTCAGCGGGCGGAATTAAGCGTGATCGACAAGGCTGGTGGAATTACCGCGGAGGCTGCGTTGAACTGCCCGTTCGAGTGACTGGGTATGGGCTAAACGCGTGTCGTGATCCTGTGACAGAAGCGTGACCGGTGAGGTACGTGGGACTGCTGCAGCATCCACTCGCCCCGGCTTCCGTCACCGTCCGCGGCCGCTTACGGTGGGTGTCATGGCACCCATACCGACCCCTCCCGCACAGCCCGACGACGCCCCCGACGCGTATGTCGGCCTCGCCGCAGAAGGCGCCGAGCAGCTGGCTCGTGAGCGTGGCTGGAGCACCGTCAGATCGCTGCCGCCGGGCGCGATCATCACCATGGAGTACCTGGCAGGCCGCCTCAACTTCGAGGTGGAGGGCGGCACCGTCATCCGCTGCTGGCCGGGCTGACAGGCCCCGCGCGTACGGCGAAGGCCCCGACCGTCATGGCCGGGGCCTTCGCCGTACGCGGGGCCGCGGGGTTTCCCGCGGCCCGATGACTCAACCGCCCGTCACCGGCCGTGAGGTCGGCGGACGGCGGCTGCCGGACGGGGTCACGGGCGTCCGCTCGGAGCGCACCGTGTGCGGCCTCGGCTGGGCGAGCTGCGCCGTGGTCCTGCCGTTCGAAGCCGGCCGGCCACCGGCGGCCACCGGCTTGCGTGCGGGCGGATTCTGCTCTCCCGAAGGCTCACGCTGCGGGAATATCCCGGGCCTTGGGCCACCGGCCGCGACCGGCAGCGAGGGAGCGAGCCGGCGGCGCGCACGCAACTGGTCGCGCAGCGAGAGGATCCAGGCCTCCGCGCGGCCGATCAGCGGCTCGCACCACGGCAGTGCGAGCAGGATCAGCAGCCCGGCCGCCCAGCCGAGCAGCACATCGCTCAGCCAGTGCGTACCGAGGTACACGGTGGTCAGGCCGACGCCCAGGGAGACCACTGCCGACAGGGCCGACAGATAGCGTCTGGCCAGCGGAGTGGTGGCCAGATATGCCAGGATTCCCCAGGTCACGACCGCGTTCGCGGTGTGCCCGGAGGGAAATATATCGCCGCCGGCGAAGAGTTCGGCGGAGCCGATCTGCGTCGCGTAGTGGGGGCCGAGCCGGCCCAGTCCGATCTTGACGGCGCCCACCGTCGCGTTGAGCAGCAGCAGCGAGGCGCCGAGCACCAGCAGGGGTCGCAGGGTGTGCTGACGCCAGGAGCGCCAGCCCAGCCAGGCCGCGACCATCACGGCTGTAGGTCCGCGCTGGCCGAGAACCACGAAGTAGTCGAGGAAGGCGTGCAGTTCCGGCCACTGCTGGTAGGGCCGGAAGAGCATGACCTTCCAGTCGATGATCACCAGCCAGGTCGAGGCCAGCACGGCCACGACGATGGCGAGATAGAAGGCCGACGTCCCGCCGAAGAGGGCGAGACGGATGCGGCTCATCCGCGGGATCTCTATCTTCGGCGGTTCCGGCTCCCGGTCCAGGCGGGCAAAGATGTCGGTACGCACCCAATCGACGTTACAGCGAGTGAGTGTCCGCCCAGGTCGTTCCCACGGGTTTGTGATGACGATGTGATGTGGACTATGTCTCAGATCGAGTTTTACTCCGGGCCAATTCGGAAATCCCGGTGACCTTGCGCTCTATTGTCCGGGAGCCCGTCACCATGGGTTCTATCCGGGGCGCAAATAATAGTTCACCACTTCCCCGTGCGGAATTTCCCCCGGGTTGGCGGAAGCCCAGGATCCCCTCCGGTTCCGGGCGCGGCGTGGCGTACGCCACACGGGCATGCCCGACCTGGTGAGAGATGGACCACGCGCCACACGAGGGAACTCGCGTACGCTGGCGGCTCACTCGCCCGTCGATGCCGGACCGCCCTGTGGGACAGCAGCACCGTCCCCGGCTGGCCCGCCGAGCGCGAGGGACTCACTGGGAGGTACGTACATGTCCGTGACGACCACGGCCGGAGCACGACTGCGTGCGGCCGGCGGCGGTGCGAACCGCTGGGTCGTCCTCGTCGTCCTCTGTATAAGCCTGCTGCTCGTCGCGCTCGACGCGACCGTGCTGCACGTCGCCGTACCCGCCGTCACGGAGGACCTCCGCCCCAGCGGGGTCGAGCTGCTGTGGATCGTGGACGCGTACCCCCTCATCTGCGCGGCGCTGCTGATCCTCTTCGGCACGCTCGGCGACCGGGTCGGCCGTCGCCGAGTGCTCCTGATCGGTTACGGCATCTTCGGCGTCGCCTCCCTGGTCGCCGCGTTCGCCACCACCCCGGAAGTGCTGATCGGGGCGCGCGCCCTGCTCGGCGTCGGCGGCGCGATGATCATGCCCGCGACGCTCTCGATCCTCCGCGCGGTCTTCCCCGACCGGCGGGAGAGGGCGACGGCGATCGGCATATGGACCGCGGTCGCCGCGGTCGGCGCCGCCACCGGACCGGTCCTCGGCGGCTTTCTCGTCGAACACTTCTGGTGGGGCTCGGTCTTCCTGATCAACATCCCGCTGATGGCGCTGATCCTCCCCGTCGGCCGGTGGCTGCTGCCCGAGTCCAGGGGCGGTTCCGACGGGCCCTGGGACGTACTCGGCGCGCTGATGGCCGCGGCCGCCGTGCTCGGCGCGGTCTTCGGCATCAAGCGGCTGGGCGCAGGCGACAGCGTCTTCGACATCAGGACGGCAGGGCCGCTGCTGGTGGGCGCCGTGCTGCTCGCCCTGTTCGTACGGCGGCAGAAGCGCCGCGAGCATCCGCTGGTCGATATGCGGATGTTCGCCAGGCCCGCCTTCTCCACCTCGGTCGGCTGCATCATTCTCGCCATGCTGGCGCTCGTCGGCCTGGAGCTGATAGCCGTCCAGTACCTCCAGCTCGTCCTCGGGCTGAGCCCGCTGGAGACCGGTCTGCGGCTGCTGCCGCTGACCTTCGCCGCGATGGCCGCGGGCGCCACCGGCTCGTACACCCTGCATCGCATCGGCCCGCGCCGGATGGTCGGCTGGGGCTTCGTCCTTACCGCCGCGGCCGTGCTGCTGCTGACCCTGATGGGACAGCAGGACCGGCCCTGGCTGCTCACCACGGGCTTCGTGCTGCTCGGCTTCGGACTGCAGACCACGCTGTTCGCCGCGTACGAGTCGATGCTCAGCGAGGCCCCGCCGGACCAGGCGGGCGGGGCTGCGGCGATCGGCGAGACCTCCTACCAGCTGGGTGCCGGGATGGGCATCGCGTTGCTCGGCAGCGTCATGAACGCGGCGTACGCGCCCGCGCTCGCCTCGCTCACCGGCGTCCCGGGGACGGCGGGCTCGGCCGCCTCGCATTCGCTGGGCGAGGCCTATCAGGTGGCGGACCGGCTCGGCGGACCGGCGGGCGCGATGGTGCGCAGCACGGCGCGCCACTCCTTCGTCAACGGCCTCCATATAACGCTCCTGGTCAGCGCGGGCCTGCTGCTTCTCGGCGCGCTCGCCGCACTGCGGCTGCCCAAGGTCATGGAGTGCGCGACTGCCGCCGCCGAAGAGTGTCCGAGGCGCAGGCGTCCGGAAGTCTCGCTCCCGGCGAGCCGCAAACATGCCGAGGCAACCGGGTCTGGACGCGCGGCACACTGAGCCGTAACGTCAGCCGGAGCTGTAACTAACACTGCTAGTTTTCTGTGTTCCGCTGTGAGCGCCCGCCGGAGGCCACGCCCATGTCCGCACCCTCGAAGCTGCCGCCCTTCGACCCCAGCGACCCCCTCGGCATCGACGATCTGCTCGACCCCGAGGACCTCGCGATCCGCGACACCGTCCGCAGCTGGGCCGCCGACCGCGTCCTGCCGCACATCGCCGACTGGTACGAGCGCGGCGAGCTCCCCGGTATCCGTGACCTGGCCCGCGAACTCGGCTCGATCGGCGCGCTCGGCATGTCCCTGAAGGGATACGGCTGCGCGGGCGCCACCGCCGTCCAGTACGGCCTCGCCTGCCTGGAGCTCGAAGCCGCCGACTCCGGCATCCGCTCGCTCGTCTCCGTCCAGGGCTCACTCGCCATGTACGCGATCCACCGCTTCGGCTCCGAGGAGCAGAAGCAGCGGTGGCTGCCCGGCATGGCGTCCGGCGAGATCATCGGCTGCTTCGGCCTCACCGAGCCCGACCACGGCTCCGACCCGGCGGGCATGCGGACCTTCGCCAAGCGGGACGGCTCGGACTGGGTGCTCACCGGCCGCAAGATGTGGATCACCAATGGTTCGGTGGCCGGGGTCGCCGTGGTGTGGGCCCAGACCGATGAAGGCATCCGCGGCTTCGCCGTGCCGACCGACCTCCCCGGCTTCTCCGCCCCCGAGATCAAGCACAAGTGGTCGCTGCGCGCCAGCGTCACCAGCGAGCTGGTCCTGGACGAGGTACGGCTGCCCGCCGACGCCGTACTGCCGGGCGTCACCGGTCTGAAGGGCCCGCTGGGCTGCCTCACGCACGCCCGCTACGGAATCGTGTGGGGCTCGATGGGGGCGGCGCGGTCCAGCTTCGAGTCCGCCGTGGAGTACGCGAAGACGCGCGAGCAGTTCGGCAGGCCGATCGGCGGTTTCCAGCTCACCCAGGCCAAGCTCGCCGACATGGCCGTGGAACTGCACAAGGGGATCCTGCTCGCCCACCATCTGGGCCGCCGCATGGACGCGGGCAAGCTCCGCCCGGAGCAGGTCAGCTTCGGGAAGCTCAACAATGTGCGGGAGGCGATCGAGATCTGCCGCACCTCGCGCACCATCCTCGGTGCGAACGGGATTTCGCTGGAGTACCCCGTGATGCGTCATGCGACCAACCTCGAGTCGGTGCTCACCTACGAGGGCACCGTCGAGATGCACCAGCTGGTGCTGGGCAAGGCGCTCACCGGCCTGGATGCCTTCCGGTGACCCGGCGGCCTGTTGTCCTCGGGCTCCGGACGGGCTGGTGGTCGGCGAGCGCCCTGCTCAGCTCTGGTTGAAGAAACCGTCCTGGGCAGAACGGCTCGCGGCTTCCCCGCTGACGACCTGCGTGTCGGCGGGGCTCAGCAGGAAGACCCGGGTGGCGACGCGCTCGATCGAGCCGCGCAGCCCGAAGGTCAGCCCCGCGGCGAAGTCCACCACGCGCTTGGCGTCGGAGGGCTCCATGGACGTGAGGTTCACGATGACCGGGACGCCGTCCCGGAACAGCTCACCGATCCCGCGGGCGTCCCGGAAGCTGTCCGGGGAGACAGTGGCGATGCGGCGGCCCTGTTCCTGGGCGGACTCGGAGGCCACGCGCACCCGCGGGTCGGTGACCCACGCGTCACCCGTCTCAGCACCCTCGGCGTACTCCTCGTCGTAGTAACGCTCGTCACTGTCCTCGACGAGTCCCAGCCAGGCGCTTGCCTTGCGCACAGATCCCATGGACGCCTCCTTCCGCTCCAGTCCGCTCATTGCGGTCTTTTCTCGTTCCGCGTCCCTATGGTCGTCCATGATGCGGATCGCGCGCCAAGTAGATAGTCGCCGCGCAGGGGATTCGTGACGGTACTGGTGCAGAAGATGTGGCGATTCGTCAATATTCTTCCTGTGTACGGGGGGTGGCAGGCCCAAAATATGAAAGTCGTGTCACGCGGGTGACGGTGGGCGCGTCCGGGTGAACGGATCACTCGATACGATGCGTGCCGCACTGTGGAACGACTCTCGGGGGACCGTCGTGTTCGGAATCGTCAGGCCATGCACTCATCGCCTCACCGACGGCCTCAAGACCGAGTGGATGGCCCATCTGTGCGGACTCTGTCTGGCACTTCGTGCCGACCACGGCCAGTTCGCCCGGGTCGTGACCAACTACGACGGCCTGATCGTCTCGGTTCTGACGGAGGCTCAGACCGAGCGCACCCCCGCCTCCCGGCGCACCGCCGGCCCCTGCCCGCTGCGCGCCATGCGCACGGCGCCCGTCGCCCAGGGCGAAGGAGCGCGCCTGGCGGCCGCCGTCTCCCTGGTGCTGGCGTCGGCGAAGATACGGGACCACGTCGCCGACCGGGACGGCGTGTTGGCCCGCAGACCGATGGCCGCCCCAGCCCTCCGCGTCGCCGCGGGCTGGGACCGGGCCGGGGCGCGCACCGGCGCGGAGCTCGGCTTCGACACCGCGGTGCTGCTCGACGCCGTCGAGAGGCAGAGCGGGATCGAGGCGCTGGCCGGGCCCGGCACCCCGCTGCTGACCGTCACAGAGCCGACCGAGACGGCGACCGCGGCCGCCTTCGCCCACACCGCCGTACTGGCCGGACGGCCGGAGAACATCGCGCCGCTGGCCGAGGCCGGGAGGCTCTTCGGACGGCTGGCACATCTGCTGGATGCCGTCGAGGACAAGGAAGCTGACACGGCGTCGGGTGCCTGGAACCCTCTCACCGCCACCGGCACCCCCCGGGCCGAGGCGCGACGGCTCGCCGACGACGCGGTGCACGGGGTGCGGCTCGCGCTGCGCGACACCCGCTTCGCCGACGACAAGCTGGTGCATGTGCTGCTGGCGCACGAGCTGCAGAACTCGGTGAACCGGGCGTTCGGGACGACGGCCTGCGCGCACCAGGGGCACGGGGGCCGGCCGCAGGGGCCGGACCAGGGACAGGGCGGTCCGTACAGCCAGGGTCCGTATGGCCAGGGACCGTACGACCAGGGCCCCTACGACGCCGGCAACCCCTACGACGCCGGCAACCCCTACGGCGGGGGCAACCCCTACGGCGGGGGCGGCCCCAGCGGCCCTGGCGGGCCCGGCGGTATGCCGCCCGGCTTCCACCAGGGACCCCAGCGGCCCGGCAGACGCGGCTTCTGGGCCGGCTGCGCCGCATTCATCGGGCTGTGCTGCACCTGCAAGCTGTGCTGCGCCGAAGAGTACGAAGGCCCCTGGTCCCGCAAAAAGCGCGAGGGCTGCTGCCACAAGTGCGACTGCGACTGCTGCGAGTGCTGCGGCTGCGACTGCTGACCGGGCGTCAGATCACTTGAGCTCGGGCGGCGAGATCTGCGACTTCTCGATCGCCGACTCGGTCGTGCCCGAAGGCGACGGCGTGGCGTGTCCTGCTCATGATGGCGTGGTCTCCGGGTGCTTCTCGAACGGCAGCGGGCCGATCGACTCCGGATCTGCGGACAGGGGGGACTGGCGCGAGCACCGCACCGCAACGGTCTCTGCGCCGTACGGACCGTTGTCCCTCACCGGAACGCACTGGCTCTCGGACTACTCGGAAGGTCGAATTCCGGCCGTGCCGGGCCAGTGGAACGAGGTCGGCGACGAAATGGTGCCGACCGCTGCCGCCGAGGGCGGTCTGACCGTCCTCGGACGGCTGCTGACCGGCGACGTCCGGCTCACGGCCGCCCGCGGCGCGATCCCCGGCGCTCGGGTCACGCACAGCGATCGGCGCCTAGTCGTGCTGCGCTGCGAAGGCCTGTGGGCGGTACGGAACTTCGACCCGAACTCGTCGGCTCGCAAGGCCTTCCGGGGCATCGAGGCGACCGCGTACGACGCCCGCCGGCCGCTGCCGGGGCGCTTTCGTCCGTACCAGGAACACCGGAGCATACGGGTCGAGCATGCCGACGAACGCGAGTGCGGGTTCAGCCTCGGCGGCGAGATCGACTTCGAGATCGACGGCGCGGAGCGCACCCTGCGGGTCGCCGTCGAACCGGACGGCCCACTGTGGGCCGTCTTCGCCGATGCCACCAGCGGAAACAGCAGTTACCGCTTCCGGTTTCCGCGGCCCGCCGCACCGGTCGCGGACGGCGCGGTGACCGTCGACTTCAACCGTTCGCTGCTGCCGTCGTGTGCCTTCGCGGATCACTTCATCTGCCCCTTCCCGCCCCCTGGCAACACCCCTGGAGTCCGGCGTCCCGGCGGGCGAACGGAACCTCCTGGGCGATTGACCCGTCCTACCGGCCGGACAAGTACGGCACAGCCCCGGCGGCCCCCGCGCCGTCGGGGGCATGTGTCGTGGGCACGCCAAGCGGCCGAAAGGCGCCCTTGCGCGGCAAGTTGACGCCCCGAATACTCCCGAACAGCGCCTGTCAGGAGCACGGCTTGTCCGGAAAACGAACGTGTTTCATCGAACGTGCTTCATGGCTGCGCCTCACGGGCCCCGAACCCCACAACGGGCCCCCGATTCCCCTATGGAGGAACGACAAGTGAGGATCAAGCGCACCACCCCCCGCAGTGGCACGGCGAGACGTACGCGTCTGCTCGCCGTCACCACTGGCCTGATCGCCGCCGCCGCGCTGGCTGTCCCCGCAGCCAACGCAAACCAGGCCCAGACCTTCAGCGCCAACCAGCTCACCGCCGCGAGCGACGCCGTACTCGACGCGGATGTGGCAGGCACCGCCTGGCACATCGACAAGGCGGCCGGCACCCTGGTTGTCACGGCCGACAGCACCGTCTCCCAGGCCGAGATAGCCAAGATCAAGCAGGAGGCCGGGTCCAACTCCGGTGCGCTGCGCATCGAGCGCACCCCCGGCACCTTCTCCAAGCTCATCTCCGGCGGCGACGCCATCTATGCCACCAGCTGGCGCTGCTCCCTCGGCTTCAACGTCCGCAGCGGCAGCACCTACTACCTGCTGACCGCCGGCCACTGCACCGACGGCAACCCGCCCTGGTACACCAACTCCTCGCGCACCACGAGCATCGGCCCGACGGCCGGATCCAGCTTCCCGGGCAACGACTACGGCATCGTGAGGTACTCCAACACCTCGCTCTCCCACCCGGGCACCGTCGGCAGCCAGGACATCACCAGCGCGGCCAACGCCACGGTCGGCATGTCCGTCACCCGCCGCGGCTCGACCACCGGCACTCACAGCGGCTCGGTCACCGGCCTCAACGCCACGGTCAACTACGGTGGCGGTGACATCGTCTACGGCATGATCCGCACCAACGTCTGTGCCGAGCCCGGCGACAGCGGCGGCCCGCTCTACTCCGGCAGCAGGGCCATCGGCCTGACCTCCGGCGGAAGCGGCAACTGCTCCTCCGGCGGCACCACGTTCTTCCAGCCGGTCACCGAGGCGCTCAGCGCCTATGGAGTCAGCGTCTACTGACGCACCACCTTCGCGGTCGACACCAGTCGAGCCCTCGTCCGTTTGACAGGACGGGGGCTCGACGTCGCGTCCCCATTTGAGAGGATGTCAGAGCGGTCGGGCGCGGAGGGACGGGGGGGTACGGTCAGTGAAACGCATTGGAGTGACCGGCCACAGAGGGATCCCTCCCGAGGCCTACGCCCATATCCGCGCCGGAATGCACGCCGTGCTCCGCGGCCACGACGGCTCGATGGAGGCCCTGTCCAGCCTCGCGGCCGGAGCCGATCAGCTCTTCGCGGACATCGCCCTGGCCTGCGGTGCGGAACTGACCGTGGTCATCCCCAGCGGGGATTACGAGGACGGCTTCACGGCCCCCGGCGAGCTGGCCCGCTACCAGCGCCTCAGGAGCCGCGCCACCCGGGAGGTCCAGCTCGCCTTCCCGTACTCCACCGACGAGGCCTACTACGCGGCAGGCGCCTATATCGCCGACAACTGCGACCGCCTTCTCGCGGTCTGGGACGGTCGCCCCGCCCGGGGCTATGGCGGCACGGCCGACATCGTCAGCTACGCACGCGATCTCGGAAAGCCAGTGACCGTCATCTGGCGCGACGGCCTTGAGCGGCACTGGATCTGATGAGCCCTCAACTCCGATGCCTGACCAGCCAGTCGGTGTGCTGAGGCGACACAATGCGCTCGGTCTCGTACACCGCTGACGGCCACTCCACATCGCTCACCGAGGTCTCCATCGCCGTATGCATGGCCGCGAGGTCCTCCTCCACCAACGCGTGGGCCGCTATGAGGGGTTGATGGCGGCGGATCTCGCTCCACGCCAGACACGCGGCCGCCGCGGAGGACAACAGGCCTGTCATCTCCGCGGATTCGGCGAGCGAGAAGGTACGAAGCAGCGCGAAGAACAGCGCGAGCAGCGTGAGCAGCCCGATCGAGGCGGACCACAGGACGGTCGCCCGGCGGGATATCTCCGTGCGGCGGTGGTACCAGTTGCGCTGCTCGATCAGCCGGTCCCTGACATACGTCTCCTTGCGTACGCTGAAGGCCTTGGCGCGCAGCCGCCGCATGGGTGTGGTGATCAGCTCCCCGGCCGCCACCTCCGGCACGCTCGGCCGCGGGTCCTGCCAGCCGACTTTGGTCAGTTCCCGCAGTCCCTCCTCCAGCCGCACGGTGAACAGCTCGTC
Source organism: Streptomyces sp. NPDC002870 (assembly GCF_042888505.1). Classification (NCBI taxonomy): domain Bacteria; kingdom Bacillati; phylum Actinomycetota; class Actinomycetes; order Kitasatosporales; family Streptomycetaceae; genus Streptomyces; species Streptomyces sp. NPDC002870. The sequence goes on along the minus strand of NZ_JBIAPW010000040.1, from coordinate 27,067 downwards.
CGCATCAGTGGAGTTGGAGTCGAAGGGTGCTCCATGGACCGCGTAGCGCCAGCACATCGACTTGATGAACTCGGCTGCGGAGCGGTTGAGTTGCCATTGCGACTTTGCTTTGCGCCTCGATGAGCGGTAGCTGAGGATCAGTACCCCGGCGTACGCCAACGCGCTGAGTGCGCTGGGTAGTTGGAAGGTGTCGCCGAGCTCCAGGGACGACGGCAGCGCCCCCAGGGCCGCGCCGGCGACCAGTAGCAGCAGTTGGTAGCGGGTGGCACCGACGGCCTCGCGCTGGCGCGAGATGGCGATGGCGTCCGTGTGATGGAAGAGAACTGGCAGATCAGTGTTTCGGAAGACCATGCTTTGCAGTGGGCCGGGAAAGCCGGTCATGCGCACCCCTGTCTGCAGTTTTGTCTTCACTCTTTAGGCGGAATGGCTTGTTCCGTACTCTCCTGCGAGAATGCGGTGAACTCTTTTGTTCCGTCTCCACGTGCTGAGTTGCTGCGAGTGGGCATGAGAGTAAAGTCGTGCCGCCGGCATCGCAACGGTGCGTGGTATCTGCGCTGGACACAACATCAAGGACGGCCCCCATGACGTTTCAGACCTCCGCGTCCTTCGCGGCTGCGAAGAAGAACCGCGTTCCGCTGGCTCAGATCGATGTCCGTAGCACCGACACTGCAAGGAAGCTGGCCCGCGTCCTTCCGGCCGCAGCCGGCCGCACTCTGCGTGCTTCCACGTTCAACTCGGCGCTCTAGACTGGCGGAATGACTGGACCCCTGGTCCCATTCCGCGAGATCGTATTGAAGGTTCACAGCAGATGTGATCTCGCTTGTGACCATTGCTATATCTATGAACACGCTGATCAGAGCTGGCGTACCCGCCCAAAGGCAATCTCTGACGATGCGATTTCCTGGACAGCTCTGCGACTGGCCGAGCATGCCAAGAGTCATGCCCTGCCCTCCGTGTCAGTGATCCTGCACGGAGGGGAGCCTCTTCTTGCGGGACCCGCGCGTCTGCGGCGCGTCTGCGAGGAGCTCACCGGAGCCCTCGACGGAGTGGCCGATCTCGACCTCCGGATCCATACGAACGGCTTACAGCTCTCCGCGCGCTACCTGGACCTCTTCAGCGAGTACAACGTCCGGGTCGGGATCTCCCTCGACGGCGACCGCAGCGCGAACGACCGCCATCGCCGCTTCGCAGACGGACGCACCAGCCATCCGCTGGTCCTCAGGGCCGTCGAACTGCTCCGGCAGGAGCGCTACCGCCACCTCTACCTCGGCCTTCTCTGCACGATCGACGTGGCCAACGACCCGATCGACGTGTACGACGCGCTGGCCGAGCTCGACCCTCCCCTCATCGACTTCCTGCTCCCGCACGCCACCTGGGACGATCCGCCGGCCCGCCCCGACGGCTCACCCACCGCGTACGCCGACTGGATCCTCGCGGTCTTCGACCGCTGGGAGGCGCAGGGCAGAACCGTGCCGGTACGGCTCTTCGAATCCGTGCTCTCCACGCTCGGCGGCGGCCCCAGCCTCACCGAATCACTCGGCCTGGCCCCCACCGACCTCGTCGTCGTCGAGACCGACGGCACCCTGGAGCAGGTCGACTCGCTGAAAAGCGCCTACGAAGGCGCGGCAGCCACCGGATTCGACGTCTTCACGCACGCCTTCGACGACGTCGCGGCCCACCCCGGCGTCAGGGCGCGCCAGCTGGGCCTCGAGGGAGTCAGCGAGACGTGCCGGCAGTGTCCCGTCGTACGGTCGTGCGGCGGCGGGCTCTACACCCACCGCTACAGCTCCGGCAACGCCTTCGACAACACCTCCGTGTACTGCACCGACCTCGAGGCGCTGATCCGCGGCATCGAGCAGCGCACGGCGGCCTTTACGGTGTCCCCCGCGGTCACGGACCCGGGCGTGCTGATGGCCGAGCACCAGGACCTGACCCGCACACTGCTCGCCGAGCTGCATCAGGAGCTCGACGGGCGGGGCGGCGAGAAGTGGGACGAGGCCTGGCAGCTGGCAGGTGCTCTGGAGGGGCACGCCGATGCGCTCGATGTGGTGTACGGCCACCCGTACACCTACACCTGGCTGCGGGACACGCTGTCCGCGCTGCGTACGGGGCGGCCGGAGGCGGTCCCACTCGCGCTCCGGCTGGCGTCGTACCTCGCCGCAGCGGTCGTAAGAGGCAGGCTCGGCCTCGCCGTCCGGATGCCGTACCGGGACGGCAGGCTCTGGCTCCCCACGCTCGGCGAACTGCGGCTGGGGCCCGGGGAGCCGGGCGAGGCCGAAGTGCGCCCGGCCGAGAAGGGCTTCCAGGTGCGGGTGGAGGGACGTGCGCCGGTGCACGTGCGCACCGAAGAGGAGAGCGACGGCTGGCGGCCCGTGCGCACGCTCGTCGGCGACGGGGCGCCCGCTCTGCGGCTCGACGACCTCGATCCGTACCGCAACTGCTTCGGCGTTCCCGCGCGGGAGCGGCTCGGCGCGGGCGAGGTGGCCGACTGGAGCGAGCGGCTCACCGGGGCATGGGAGCTGCTGCGGCAGGCCGCACCCGAACAGGCTTCGGAGGCCGCGGACTGTCTGACCACCCTGACGCCGCTGGTCCCGGGGGAGCCGTCACTGGGCCGGCACGGCTTCGGTGCGCTGGGCATCGCGCCGGCCGGCAGCCCCGAAGAGCTGGCGCCCGCGCTGCTGCGCGGATTCAGGCGGGCGAAGCTGCACGCGCTGGTCGAGGTCACGGATCTGTACGCACAGGACGGCTGGTGGCGCCACCCGGCGCCCTGGCAGGACGAGCCCGCATCGGTGTCCGAGTTGCTGGCCGGGGCGTACGAACGAGTGGGCCTCGTCGCCTTCGAACCGGCCGGCGCCGACCAGGCCGAGCGCGCCCTGGAAACCCTGGAACGCGCGGCGGAGCTGACCGTCAGCGGGCGGCGGCTGCTGGACGAGCTCTGGAAGGAGGCCGGCCGTGGCTGAGGCCGGGCTCGTAAGCGGGCTGGCCCACACGCTGCGCGGGCTGGGCGTGCAGGACGGCATGACGCTGCTCGTCCATGCCTCGCTGCGCGCCACGGGGCTGCATGCCGACACCGTCCGCGACGCGCTGCTGAACGTGCTGGGCGCGGACGGCACGCTGGTGGTGCCCGCGTTCACCATGGAGAACTCCGACACGTCCCACTCCTACCTGGCCCGGGTGCGCGGGATGACACCCGGGCAGGCGGCGGCCTTCCGGGCGGAAATGCCGGCCTTCGACGCCGCCGCCACCCGGAGTCAGGGGATGGGCCGGTTGGCCGAGTCCGTGCGGACCGCCGAGGGGGCCGTGCGCAGCGCCCATCCGCAGACCTCTTTCGCGGCGCTGGGGCGGCGCGCCGCGGAACTCCTCTCCCGGCATCCGCTGACTTCTCACCTCGGTGAGGACTCGCCGCTCGGAGCTCTCTACCGGGCGCGGGCACAGGTGTTGATGATCAATGTGGATTTCGACGTCTGCACCGCATTCCATCTCGCCGAATACCGCACCGGATCGCCCCGGCGCACCTACCGTTGTGTGATGCAGCGACCCGGCGGGGGTAAGGAATGGACGGAGTACGAGGACGTCGCTCTGGACGACAGCGATTTCGACGCGATCGGCGCCGCCTTCCCATGGGGTATGGAACAGAAGGGACAAGTAGGAGGAAGGCCCGCAAGGTTGTTCTCGATCAAGGACGCGGTCGACCATGCGAAGAGCTGGATGACCGAAAAGCGGTGTTGACTGACTGAACGTCGGGGGGATGGAGTGTGTCGGGCTCCGGAATGATTAATTCGCTCGTATCCCTCATCGATGCTGGGTGTGGGGGCGGGCGTTCGCACAGGACGGGGGTCGTGTGGCAGATTTAGCGCAGCGAGCGGCTGACCATCGGCCGTACTTCTTTCTGAGTTATGCGCACACGCCGCGGTACGGGGCAGGCGGCCCCGATCCGGACATGTGGGTGGAGCGGCTCTTCCGCGATCTGTGCGGCCATGTGATGGCCATGACCGATCTGCCGGCCGGTGCTCCGGCCGGGTTCATGGACCGGGAGATCCGGTCGGGGGAGGGCTGGTCGGAGCGGCTGGGTGAAGTACTGGCCACCTGCAGGGTGTTCGTGCCGCTGTTCTCGCCGCGGTACTTCGCCAGCGAGATGTGCGGCAAGGAGTGGTACGCCTTCGCCCAGCGGGCGATCTACCACCAGGCCAAGAGCAACAGGCCGGCGGAGGCGATCGTGCCCGCGCTGTGGGTGCCGATGCCGCCGGAGCAACTGCCGGGTCCTGCCGAGCGGTTGCAGTTCAACCACCGGGCCTTCGGCGACCGCTATTTCACCGACGGCCTCTATGGGCTGATCAAACTCCGGATATTCGCAGAGGAGTACGAGGCCGCCGTCTATGAACTCGCCAAACGCATCGTCAGCGTCGCCGACACTACGCGCGTCGGCTCGGGCAGCCCCGTCGACTACCGGCAGGCGCCCAGCGCCTTCGGCAAGCCCACCGGCGGTCCCCGGCCGATGCATGTGACCGTCGCCGCGCCCACGAGTCACGAGTTGCCCGAAGGCCGCACACCCGACTACTACGGCAAGCAGTCCCAGGACTGGAATCCGTACCACCCGGACTCGGCACGGCCGTTGGCGTACGTTGCCCAGGACCTGGTGCGCTCGCTCAACTACCAGGCGACGGTCTCCTCGTTCGACCATGAGACGCCGCCCGACGTGAGCCAGCCGCCCACCCGCCCCGAGATACTTCTCGTCGACCGCTGGGCACTGGAGGACGAGGACCGGCGCGCGCGGCTCGCCGCGTTCGACGCGGAGCCGCGCCCCTGGGTGAGCGTCGTCGTCCCCTGGAACCGCGACGACCCGCAGAGCCGGGCGTCCGAGGCCGAGCTGGTCGAGAAGCTGGAGCGCACGATGCCCCACCAGATGCGCCAGGGCCGGGCCGCCTGCCGTGCCGCCGCCAGAGGCGTGCTCAGCATGGAGGCCTTCGGCCAGATCCTGCCCCAGGTGGTGGAGTCGGCGGCCCAGGAGTATCTGCGGCACGCCGAGGTCTTCCCACCCGCGGCGCCCGCCGGAGCGGCCCCCGTCGAACGGCCCAGGCTGCGCGGCCCGATGGCCGAATACGGCACCACCCACTACGTCCCGAACACGCGTGACATCGCCCCCGATGCGGAGGACACGGATGACGGCAGGTCGTGACGGACGCATCGTCACCTTCTATTCGTACAAGGGAGGTACGGGCCGCACGATGGCCCTGGCCAACACGGCCTGGATACTTGCCGCGAACGGCAAGCGGGTCCTGGCGGTCGACTGGGACCTGGAAGCGCCCGGCCTGCACCGCTTCTTCCACCCCTTCCTCGACCCTTCCACGCTCGGCGCCACCACCGGGGTCATCGACCTGATCACCGAGTACGCCTGGGCCGCGACCAGCCCCGAGCCGCGCCGCGACGACTGGCATCTCGACTACGCGCGCATCCAGCCGCACGCCGTCTCGCTCACGCCCGAGAGCCTCGGCTGGGAGTTCCCCGACGGCGGCACACTCGACTTCGTCTCCGCGGGCAAGCAGAACCGCGAGTACTCGGCGACCGTCTCCACCTTCGACTGGGACAACTTCTACGACCGGCTCGGCGGCGGCCACTTCTTCGACGCGCTGCGCGAGGACATGAAGGCCAACTACGACTACGTCCTCATCGACAGCCGTACCGGCCTGAGCGACATCGCCGACATCTGCACCGTCCATCTGCCCGACATCCTCGTCGACTGCTTCACCCTCAGCGACCAGTCCATCGACGGCGCCGCCGCGGTGGCCCGGCAGATAGACGAGCGGTACGGCGGCCGGGGCATCCGTATCTTCCCGGTCCCGATGCGGATCGACGAGGGAGAGAAGGAGAAGGCGGACGCCGGACGCGCGCTGGCCCGGCTGAAGTTCGACCGCTTCCCCACCGGCCTCGCCGGGGAGGACCTCACCGCCTACTGGGGCGCGGTGGAGATTCCGTACCGGCCCTACTACGCCTACGAGGAGACCCTCGCCACCTTCGGCGACGAAGCGGGCCTGACCAACTCCCTGCTCTCCGCCTTCGAACGGCTCACCGCCGTCATCACCGACCAGCGGATCACCTCGATGCCCGCCATCGGGGAAGACGTCAGGCTCCGGATCAGGGACGCCTTCACCCGCCGCCGGCCCGCCCTGCCCGCCGACCTCTTCCTCAGCTATGTCGCCGAGAACCGTATGTGGGCCGACTGGGTGGAGTCTCTGCTCACCAGGGCCGGCTTCCGGGTCGTGCCGCGCGATGTCTCGGTCGAACGGGACCCGGCCGATCCGGACGAACTCGCCGCGGAGAACGCTGCCCGCACCGTGGTGCTGCTGTCCAGCGCATACCTCAAGTCCGCCCGGGCGGTGGAGCTGTGGTCGCGGGCCGCGGCCGAGGACCCCGGGGGCGGAAGGCACCATCTGCTGCCGATCCGGGTCGGCGACGTCCGGCTCACCACCCCGTACATCGACCGCAACCCGGTGGACCTCTTCAGGCTCGACGAGGTGCACGCCACCACCGCTCTGCTGCGCGCGCTGGACCGCCCGGTCCAGCTCAGCGACAGCGCCTCGCCGGGGCCGCGCTTCCCCGGCACCGTGCCGAAGATCTGGAACGCGCCGCCCCGCAACCCCGGCTTCACCGGACGCTCGGTGGTGCTGGAGCGGATGCGCGACCAGCTCGGCGGCGGAATGACGGTGGCCGCGGTGCTGCCCCAGCCGCAGACCCTGTACGGGCTCGGCGGCGTCGGCAAGACCCAGGTCGCCCTGGAGTACGTCCACCGCTTCATGGCCGACTACGACCTGGTGTGGTGGATCTCCTCCGAGCAGCCCGACGACGTGGTCGCCGGACTCGCCGAACTCGCCGTCCGGCTCGGCGCGCAGGGCAGCGAGGACATGGCGGCCGCCTCGCAGGAGGCCATCGACCTGCTGCGGCGCGGAGTGCCGTCCTCCCGCTGGCTGCTGGTCTTCGACAACGCCGACGACCCCGAGCAGCTCAAGCGGTTCTTCCCGCCGCAGGGGCCCGGGCACATTCTGGTCACCTCCAGGAACCAGACCTGGTCGCAGTACGGGGACGCGCTGCCCGTCGACGTATTCCTGCGCGAGGAGTCCATCGAGCACCTCCAGCGGCGGGCCCGCGGGCTGAGCATCGAGGACGCCGACCAGGTCGCCACTGCCGTCGGAGACCTGCCGCTCGCCGTCGAACAGGCCGCGGCCTGGATCGCGGAGACCGCCACACCCGTCGCCGCGTATCTGGAACAGCTCAGGGAACAGGCCGCGAGCGTCCTCGCGCTCAACCAGCCCGCCGGCTATCCCGAGCCGGTCGCCGCGACCTGGAACGTCTCCATCGAACGGCTCAAGGAGCGCTCGCCCGCCGCGGTGCGCCTCCTCCAGCTCTGCGCCTTCTTCGCCCCGGAGCCGATTTCCGCCAACCTCCTCTACAGCAAGGAGATGATCGACGCGCTCAAGCCGTACGACTCCTCGCTGCAGGAGAAGCTGGTGCTCGGCCGGGTCATCCGGGAGATCGGCCGGTTCGCGCTGGCCAAGGTCGACCAGGTCTCCAACAGCATCCAGGTGCACCGACTGGTGCAGGCGGTCATCCGGGCCCAGCTCACCGAACAGGAGCAGCAGGACGCGCGGCACGCCGTCCACCGGGTCCTCGCGGGCGCGCGGCCCGACGACGACGAGCCGATCGACAACCCCGAGACCTGGCCGCGGTTCGCCAGCATCTGGCCGCACCTCGGCACCTCAGAGGCCAGATTCTGCAAGGAGCCCGAGACGCGCCGGCTGATGATCGACCGGGTGCGCTATCTGTGGAAGCGCGGTGACCTGAACGCGGCGTACACGCTCGCCGACGAACTGCGCGAGATCTGGCGCGAGATGCTGGGCAACGACGATCTGCAGTATCTCTATCTCCGCTTCCACCTCTCCAACATCCTTCGCTCGCAAGGCCGTTACGTGGAGGCCAAGGAGCTGGACGAGGTGACCCTGGAGCGTCAGCAGGCGGTGCTGGGTACCTCCCACCCGCATACGTACATGACCACCAGCGGTCTCGCGATGGACCTGGGCACCCTCGGCCAGTACGGCAGGGCGATGGAGCTGGCGACCGAGGCGCACGAGGGTTTCAGCCAGATCTTCCACGAGTCCCATCCGCGTACCCTCGCGGCCGCCAACAACCTGGCGCTGAATCTGCGCATGGTCGGCCAGTACGCACGGGCCCGCGAGATCGACCAGGAGGTCTTCGACCGGCGCACCGAAGTACTCGGCCCGGAGCATCCGTACACCCTCTCCTCGGCCATGAACCTCTCCCGTGACCTGCGGGAAGTCGGCCGGTACGAGGACTCGGTCTCGCTGCTCAGCCGGACGTACGAGCTCTACAAGCAGCAGCTTGGCCGGGCCTTCCCGGGCACGCTGGCGGCGGCCAAGAGCCTCGCCGTCTCGCTGCGCAGGGCCGGGCGGATCGAGGACGCGCGGCGGCTGACGACGGCCACCCGCAACCGCTATCGCGCCAAGTACACATCGGCCAACCCCGACTCGCTCGCCTGCGATCTGAATCTGGCCGCCGACCTGTTCGCGGCCGGGGAGCCGGTCGCGGCGCGGGACCTGGCGCAGGAAGTCGTCGACCAGTACATGAGGGTGCCGGGGGAGCGGCACCCGTACACCCTCGCCGCCCTCAACAACCTGGGCATCTTCCAGTGGGGCTGTGGCGCTCCGGAGGCCGCGGAACAGCTGCTGGTGAAGGCGTCCAGGACGATGCGGGAGGTCCTGGGCGAGAACCATCCGCACGCCCTGTACAGCACCATCAACCTCGCCAACGCGCTTGCGGATCTGGGCGGTCTGGAGGAAGCGCTGGAGATCGAGCAACGGACCGTGGGCCGGCTGCGGGAGGTACTGGGCTCGCACCATCCCGAGGTGCTCGGCATCGTCTCCAACATGTCCGTCACGCTCGGCCTGCTCGGCCGCAAGGACGAGGCGGCGCATGTGCGGGCGGAGACTGTGGTGGAGCTGCAGCGGCTGCTCGGTGAGGAGCATGCGCTGACCAGGATCGCGCGGGACGAGCGCAGGGTGCACCGCGATCTGGAGCCGCTCTCCGTCTGACCCCGGGGCTCCGCCCCGGACCCCGCTCCTCAATCGCCGGAGGGGCTTGATTTTCAAGCCCGTCCGGCGATTGAGGACAAAACCGGCTGCCGGGCGGCCCCGGTCACCTCTCCAGCAGCCACGTCAGGATCCGCGGCAGCGCATGCAGCGCGTCGAAGTGCGCGGCCGTCGGTTCGAGTACGGCCGTCGCGCCGGGGATGCGCTGCGCCAGCCAGCGGGAGTGTCCCACGGGCGAGAAGACGTCCTTCTCGCCGTGCCAGAGCATCACCGGGCCCTTGATGTCGGCCGGGTCGAAACCCCAGGGGCTGCAGAAGGCGAGTGCGTCGTCGATCCAGCCGTACGCGGAAGTACGCAGCGCCTCTTGGTAGTTGCGAAGCAGCATGGATCTGACCCCCGCGTCCGACACCACTATCCGGTCGGATTCGGTCAGCTCTCTGCGCAGATCGTCGAGCAGCCGGATCGGGTCCTTCCTGATCTCGGCGGAGCGCAGGATGAACCGCGCGGTCAGCCCTGCCGGGTCGTCCGACGCGCTGGTGTACTCCAGGACATTGGACGCGGCCATGCCCTCGAACCAGTCGAGTCCGTCGGCGTCCCTGGGCGCGAGCGTCACCAGGGCGGCGGTACGGGTGATCCGCTCCGGCATCAGGGCCGCGCAGGCCAGCGCGTGCGGTGCGCCGCCCGAGCGGCCCACCACGGCGAACCGCTCCAGGCCGAGCTCGTCGGCGATCGCCAGTACGTCCTGGGCGACATCGGCGACGCTGCGTCCCGCCAGCCGGTCCGAACCGCCGTAGCCGGGGCGGTCGTACGCGATCAGCTGCATGCCGCGCTGGTACAGCACCATGCCGCGCGGCGCCGGGCCCAGCCTGCTGCCGGGGGTGCCGTGCAGCAGGAACACCGGTCTGCCGCGCGGATCGCCCAGCCGTTCCACCATCAGATGCCGCCCGTCCGCCGCGCGCACCCGACGTCGCACTCCCGAGCCCCCTTCGTCGTAAGTGCCCCGTGCAGGCATGGTGAGCCTGGCATTCCCCACCGGTTCGATGATTACCCATCAGGGCCCTGACCGGGACTGCCTTTGTAGTCATTTGGGGGTTACCGTCGAAGAGGTACGTGCAGACGCGTCCACATCGCACCCCAGGGGGCCGTGATGATTGAGGCACTGGTGACGGCCGGCGTGGCCGTCGCGTCCGCGGGCGTCGTCTATGTGATGGCGGCGGGCCGGGTGGTCAAGCAGTACGAGCGAGGGGTGGTCTTCCGGCTCGGAAGGCTCAAGTCCTCAGTACGCGGCCCTGGTTTCACGCTCATCGTGCCGTTCGTGGACCGGCTTCGTAAGGTCAATCTGCAGATCGTGACGATGCCGGTGCCCGCGCAGGACGGGATCACGCGGGACAACGTGACGGTGCGGGTCGACGCGGTGATCTATTTCAAGGTCGTCGACGCCGCCGATGCCGTGGTGCAGGTGGAGGATTACCGGTTCGCGGTCTCGCAGATGGCGCAGACGTCGTTGCGGTCGATCATCGGCAAGAGCGATCTGGACGATCTGCTGTCGAACCGCGAGAAGCTCAATCAGGGACTGGAGTTGATGATCGACAGCCCGGCGATCGGCTGGGGCGTGCAGATCGACCGGGTGGAGATCAAGGACGTCTCACTGCCGGAGACGATGAAGCGGTCGATGGCGCGGCAGGCGGAGGCGGACCGTGAGCGGCGGGCCCGGGTCATCAACGCGGACGCCGAGCTCCAGGCATCCAAGAAGCTGGCAGAGGCGGCCGGCGTGATGTCGGAACAGCCCGCAGCGCTCCAGCTGCGGCTGCTCCAGACCGTGGTCGCCGTCGCCGCGGAGAAGAACTCCACCCTGGTACTGCCCTTCCCGGTGGAGCTGCTGCGCTTCCTGGAACGGGCCCAGCAGCCGCTGCAACCCGCGGAATCCGGTCCCGCGGAGACGAAAACAGGACAGGACTAGTCCTTACGCGTTGCCCATGGCCTGGTTGCACGCGGTGTTCGCAAACGAAACCGACCAGTGGGGACGCTTCCTGTGAAGGCACTGTGAACGCAACCGCGTTGTCGTGTGCGCGTCCTGAAGTCGACCTTGTGTGCTACCGATCGGTATCGGAATAGTGGGCGGCCCATCCTCCGTGTCCTGGCACCCCACTTGTCCGGACGCGGCCCCCACAGGAGGTCGATGTTGAAGCACCGACGCATGCCCAAGAGGAAAGCGGCGATCGCAGGCGGCGCGGTCGTCGCACTGGTAGCCGCTGGCGTCACCTTGCAGAGTGCGAACGCCAGTGACGACACTGACCAGTTCGTCGCCAAGACGCTGTCCGCGGTAGCGGCCGGAAACCTTGCTTCCACCCTCAGCAAGGACCTGGGCACCGACGCGGCCGGCACGTACTACGACGCCGAGGCCAAGTCCCTCGTGGTGAACGTCGTCGACGAGACGGCCGCCGAGACCGTGCGCAAGGCGGGCGGCAAGGCCAGAATCGTGGAGAACACCCTCGCCGAGCTGAAGACCGCCCGGCAGACCCTCACCACCAAGGCGACCATCCCCGGCACCTCCTGGGCCGTCGACCCGGTCACCAACAGGGTCATGGTCACCGCCGACCGTACGGTCAAGGGCGCGGCCTGGGACAAGCTCAGCCAGGTCGTCAAGGGCCTGGGCGGCATGGCCGAACTGAAGAAGTCCGCCGGGGAGTTCAAGCCCCTGATCGCGGGCGGCGACGCCATCCACTCCGGCGGCGGACGCTGTTCGCTCGGCTTCAACGTGGTCAAGGACGGCGAGCCGCACTTCATCACCGCCGGACACTGCGGCCAGGCCGGCAGCGAGTGGTCTGACTCCGCGGGCGGCGCGGCGATCGGCTCGATGGTCGACTCGCAGTTCCCCGAGAACGACTTCGCGCTCGTCAAGTACAGCGGCAGCACCGAGCACCCGAGCGAGGTCAACCTCTACAACGGCAGCTCGCAGGCGATCACCAAGGCGGGTGAGGCGACTGTCGGCATGCAGGTGCAGCGCAGCGGCTCCACCACCCAGGTGCACGACGGTGAGGTCACCGGGCTCGACGCCACCGTGAACTACGGCAACGGCGACATCGTCAACGGTCTCATCCAGACCACGGTCTGCGCCGAGCCGGGCGACAGCGGCGGCTCGCTCTTCGCGGGCGACACCGCGATCGGTCTGACCTCGGGCGGCAGCGGTGACTGCTCCTCGGGCGGCGAGACCTTCTTCCAGCCGGTGCCGGAGGCGCTGAGCGCGTTCGGAGCCGAGATCGGCTGACGGCTCCCTCATCTCTGCCTGGTCCGGCCCGCCACTGGCGGGCCGGACCTCTTTTTTGGCGGTCCGGACCAGCACGGTGCACGCCCCGCACGCCCCCTGGTTGCAACCCTTCGCGCTCGGGTGCGTCCCGGCAGATCCGCAACTCTTCGGGCTCTGGCGGCACCAGGGGTCTTCTCTGTCGGTGGTGGACGGGTGAGGGACCTCTCAATCGGGTTGACGAGTGGCGCGAGGGCGCCGGGGGGAGCTATCGTCGGGGTAGAACGACCGGTCTTTCTGTCAGGCCCTTGCGTCCACGGGACCTCACCGCACATTGCCCCTTCACGCCGACACGATCGACCCTCCGCACTCCCCGACAAGGGCATCTACATGACCACCAGCACCGCGCACCGCACAGCCCGGCACTGCCGTCTCTACAAGCCGCCGCAGGAGCCGAACGACTACACCCTGTTCCTGCGGCAGTGGGTGCGCTCACCGGCCCGCATGGGGGCCGTCGCCCCCAGCTCGCGGCATATGGCCGAGGCGGTCTGCGCCGCGGTGCCCGAACGCGGCGAGCCCGTCGTGGTGGAACTGGGTGCCGGCACCGGACCGTTCACCGCCGAGATCCAGCGCCGGCTCGGCGGGCGCGGCCGCCACCTGGCCGTCGAGATCGATCCACTCCTCGCCCAGCGCCTGCGCCACCGCCACCCGGGGGCGGAGGTGATCCAGCACGACGCCGTACACCTGCGCAACCTGCTGGATGAGCGCGGCATCGAGAGCGCCGACGTGGTGGTCAGCGGCCTGCCCTGGGCACTCTTTCCCTCCGCCACCCAACACCGGCTCATGGAGGCGACAGCCGCGGTGCTCGGCCCGGCGGGTGCCTTCACCGCGTTCACCTATCTCCACGCCGTTCCCCTCACCCCCGCCCGTCGGTTCCGCGAGCTGCTGGCCAACCACTTCGAAGAAGTCGTCCCCAGCCGCACCATATGGCGCAACACACCCCCAGCCTTCGTCCTCCACGCACGCAGACCCCGCGGCCTCCGGCGAGGCCGAGGCTGAGGCGATCAAGGGTGGGCGCGACGCCACACGGCAGGTCGGCGTTACGCGGTGTCGGGGTTGACCAGGACGATCTTGCCGATGTGGTGGGCGTCCAGGATCCGGTGCGCCTCGGCAGCCTCGGTCATGGGCAGGGTCCGGTCGATGACCACCTGTACGGTCGGTGCGGTAGTTGATCGCGAGGTCGGCGCCGAGGTCATCGTGCCGATGCCGCCGGCTCCACCGTGCATGAGGAAGGTTTCGCCCGCCTTCAGAACACCGGTCATGAAGACGTTCGACCACACCGTGGCGGCGGCTTCTGGCAGGGCCGCCGCTTCGACAAGACTGATGCCCTTGGGCACCCTGAGCAGCTGCCCGGCAGGGACGGCGACCTTCTGCGCGTATCCGCCCCCTGCAAGCAACGCGCACACTTCGTCACCCGATTGCCAGTGGGTCACGCCCTCGCCGATGGCGCTGATCCGGCCCGAGACCTCCAGTCGCATGATGCGGTCTCCTAGTGCCGGGTCTATCGGGTGACGCCCCGCAGATGCGGGCGCCCCAGGTTTCTGTACTGGTTACTCGGTCTCGGCCAAGGCACCGAGAATCAAGTCGCTGACGGCCTTCGTGGACACCGGGTTCTGGCCCGTGATCAGGCGGCCGTCGCGCACGGCATGCGGCGTCATCGGGACGGTGGAGCGCACATACTTGGCTCCCTTCGCGCGCAGTTCGTCCTCCAGCAGGAACGGCACCCTGCCCTTCACGCCGGCCAGTTTTTCCTCGACCGTCGCGAAGCCTGTGACGGTGCGGTTCTGGACGAGCGGGTTCCCGTCGGCGTCCTGGAGGTTGATGAGGGCGCAGGCGCCGTGGCAGACCGAGGAGACGATGCCGCCCCCGGCGTAGATGGCCTCGGCTGTTCCCCGCAGGTCGGCACTGTCGGGAAAGTCCCACATAGTGCCGTGCCCACCCGTGAAGAAGATCGTGGAGTAGTCGTCCGGATCTGCGTCGGCAACGGAAGCGGTGGACTTCAGGGAGGCCATGAAGGCCGGGTCGGCTCGATAATTGCGAACCGTCCGGTCGGCGAACAAGCGGCCGAGGCTTCGAGGGTCGAGTGGCACCTCGCCGCCGACCGGGCTGACCACGTCCACGGTGTGGCCGTCCTTGACCGCCTTGTCGTAGAAATGGACGAGTTCACCCAGCCAGAGGCCGGTCGGGTGTTTGCTCGCCCCGTAGGTGGCCTGATTTGTCACCACCGCCAGAATCTTTTTCCGTCTCACTTTTCCTACGTCTCCTATGTAGGCCGACGACACATTCGGGGCCGGGCGCCGCCGGCTGGAGGTCCCGCCGATCAACACCGCCTACCTCGTCCATCGGTCGGGCAGTTCCACCGACCCGCACGTGACACCCCCCCGGGTCCGGTGCCTCAGGCAGGGGCCGCCACTCGTCTGGATCTGAGTGCGGTGGAGTGCGCCCAGACGATGACGATCGGGAGGATGAGCTCCAGGAGGGCGGAGGCGAGGAAGTTTCCCGCCGGGCTGGGCATGCCGTCCCGGGCGAAGGAGACCAGCCGCCCGACGCCACCGAGGAAGATCGGGACGGCCAGGAAGTAGACGAGTACTCCCTGCCGGCGGATCGTTGCCGCCGCCCAGGCGAACAGGGGAGCCCAGCCGATGTAGACGCCTGCCAGGAAGCGGTGCGCGTTGTCCGCGTCCGCCGCGCCCGCCGGAGCTCCCTGCGCCAGTTGCTGCAGGCCGTCTCCGAGCGCGATGGCAGTGGCCAGCAGCAGGCAGACACGGACGACGGTGCCGGCCGGCGTGAGAGGGCTGTGAGCCGCCATCACACCTCCTCGCCTGTCTCGGAGTTGGCTACGGGGATGGTGCTCAGGCCTGTTCGGTGGGGCGTACGAGCAGTTCGGCGACGGCCACGTGCCGGGGGCGGGTGACGATGTAGCCGACGGTGTCGGCGATGTCCTGGCTCTGCAGCCGCTCGATGTCGCCCAGGGCGGAGATGATGTGCTGCTGGATGACGTCGGGGTTGTGTGTGCGCAGTTCGGTGTCGACGCTGCCCGGCTCGACGACGGACACGCGGACGTGCTGGCGTGCCAGTTCCTGGCGCAGCGCCTCGCTGAAGGCGCCGACGCCGAACTTGGTGGCGCTGTACACGGCGGACATGGCGTAGGCGTTGCGGCCGGCGAGCGAGCCGATGTTGACGATGTCGGCGACCTGACGCGGCTCCTCGGCGGCGGCCTTGACCAGGTGGGGGACGGCCGCGTGGGCGGTGTACATCAGGCCCATGAGGTTGATGTCGATCATGCGCCGCCAGTCGTTCAGGTCCGCACCGGGGGCGGGCCCGAGCAGCATGAGGCCGGCGTTGTTGACCAGGATGTCCAGGCGGCCCAGGTTCTCGACGGTCCGCTCGACCGCTTCCGCGGCGGCCTGGGCGGTGGTGATGTCGGCGGGCACGACCAGTGCCTTGCCGCCGGCGTTGGAGATTTCCGCAGCGAGGTCGGTGAGCCGGTCCTCACGCCGGCCGACCAAGGCCACGGAGGCGCCCTCGCGGGCAAGCTCCAGGGCGGTGGCGTGGCCGATGCCGCTGGATGCTCCGGTGACCAGGGCGGCGGTTCCTTCAAGACGACGAGTCATGGTTCAAGCCTTTCGATGAGCGGCCACGTTGCTGCGGGCCGTGCGGGATAGGGGGAATTCGGCCCTGCTGGCGAGGGCCGTACGGGGGTGGAGGCCGCTCAAGGCCGGGCCACGGGCACAATGGGGAAGTGAGCATCACTGGGCAGAAGACCGACGCCGCACGTCAGGGGACCAAGACGGAGGGAGACCTGCCGCCTCGCGAACGCCTGGTGCGGGCCGCGTCGCGGCTGTTCTATTACGAGGGCGTGCGCGCGATCGGCGTGGAGCGGCTGATCGCCGAGGCCGGGGTGACGAAGGCGACCTTCTACCGGCACTTCGCCTCCAAGGACGACCTGGTCGTGGCCTATCTGCTGACCAAGGACGCTTACTACAAGGAGGTGGCCGAACCGCTGGCCGCCGGGCACCCGCCCGCGGAGGCGATCGACCTGATCTTCGAGGCGATCGCCGAGCACGCCCGCGAGCGCGGCTTTCGCGGCTCGCCGTTCATGAACGCGGCCGCCGAGTTCCCGGACGCCGGCCATCCGGTCCGCGGCCTGGTGGCGTCCCACCGGGACTGGATCCGCACCCTCTTCCAGGAACTGCTCACCCGGCTCGGCCACGCCGATGCGGAGTCGGCCGCCGGTGCGCTGCTGATGCTGTACGACGGCGCGATGGCAGCCGGCTACCTGGACGACTCGACGGCCGCGCACAAGACCCTGCTGGACGCGGTCCGGCTGATCCGGTCGGCAGGCTGACCCCAACGGGGCCGCGCGAAACACCGGCCCTCTGCTGGACCCCGGGCAAGCCGGGGCGCGGATTGGCTTCATGGAGCTTTTCATCTCTGTTTCGACGTGCACCGGGACCCACTGGCAGTTGCTTGCCTGGTTGGCAGTCCCGCCCGGAAGGCCGAGACGCCGCCCCTAAGAGGCAGGAAGACCGGTCGTTCTCCCTGTCGACGATAACCCCCCTGGCGTCCACGCGCCAGCGGGTGGCTCGTTTGTGGGATCCCTCACGGGCTGCTGCTGCCCTCGGAGGGACTTCCCGGCTTGCGCGGCCGAACTCGCCTGCTCCCTGATCTCCCGGCGTCACCATCGAACCTGTCACAGCGGCGAAGCGAAGACCCAGCCGTGCAGTGACGGAGCCCGGTCCGTTCGGGTTCATATGGATTTTCTACAGGCACTCTCAGCCGCACGACCAGGCGAAACGTCATGCATTTCCGGACCGATTGCGCCCGTATCGACTTGCGCATTTCCGCAGGCAGAGGCGATTTCTGGCCGAAATAGGGGCACAACCCTGCCCGGATCCGCTCGGAGCATGCCCTTTCTCCTGCCCGCGTCCCCTTCTTCTGCCCAACGGGCGAACGTGGGTACCCATTCCTGTCCAAGCTCGCCGACGCCTTCATCGGTCTCGCATTCGACCGCCACTCTCGGGTCGCCGGATCACCGATCGGCAGCGTTCTTGCGCGGCCCGTACGCAGCACCAACCTCCGGTCCGCCGACCGACCGGGGTCAGCTTGGCCCCGGCACACGGTTATGCGTTGATCGGCGTGGAGGTCGAATCGGAGGTTGGTCAGCACCTCCTCTACCTGACGGTCGCGCTCCGTTGGCTCCGTGTTAGCGAGGGACGTGCAAATCCGGCAAGTAGCGGATCTCTCCACGCACAGCGGCAGGAAGCTCGGGATCGTCGACCAGTTGCGCTCCCGTCAGCCGGCTCTTCCTTCCTGGCTTTGCTTGGCTCGGCGAAGACCAGGGTCCGGTGCTCCTGCTGCAGCCGGTATTTCGTTGACGTGCGCGGGGTCGCGACGGAGGCGGTCGACGAGCGTTTCCAGGCGGCGGCCTTGTTGGGTGCGGGGAGATCAGTTCGGCAGGCCGACCGAACTGATCTCCCGCCCCGTCGCACGCGCGGGATTATCTCGCCGGCGTTCCTCACTCGGGGATGGGGACTGCATCGGAAGCCGCGCGCTGTGTGGCGTTCTGGTGGGCGCGGATGACCTCGGCGTAGCGGTGGCCACTGTCCTTGACCGTGCGTGTCTGGGTCTCGTAGTCGACATGGACGATCCCGAACCGCTGGGAGTAGCCGTAGGCCCATTCGAAGTTGTCCAGCAGCGACCAGGTGAAGTAGCCGTCGAGCGGGACGCCGCGGCGGGAGGCCCGCGCGCAGGCCACAATGTGAGATTCCAGGTAGGCGATGCGGTCGGTGTCGTGGATGCCACCGTCAGGTGCCACCTGGTCGGGATAGGCAGAGCCGTTTTCGGTAACGAGGATCGATCGCGGTGCATAGTCCTCGGTGACCCGGACGAGCACCTGCTCCAGCCGGTCCGGGTGCACCTCCCAGTCCATCCCGGTACGGAGTGTGCCCGGCGGTGTGACGGGACGGGCGAACGGTGCGGGCCCCTGCGGATCGTCGACGGTGACTGACCGCTTGTAGTAGTTGACGCCCAGCCAGTCCAGCGGCGCCGCGATCGTCTCCAGATCTCCGCGCTCGACCGGCGGCTCGTTCCCGTACACCTCGATCATGTCGGCCGGGTAGCCGCGGCCGTGGATGGGATCGAGCCACCAGCGGTTGTTGTGCCCGTCGTCGCGGCGCGCGGCGGCGACGTCCTCGGGCCGGTCGCTCGCGGGCTCGGACTGCGTGAGGATGTTGACGATGCCGACTCGCGCTCGTGGGACCGTGAACCGGAGTGCTTCGACGCCGAGCCCGTGGGCGAGCAGCAGATGGTGTGAGGCACGTACGGCGGCGGTCAGGTCGGTGCGGCCCGGGGCCATGACCCCTTGGAGGTGACCGAGCCACGCGGAGCAGTATGGCTCGTTCAGCGTCGCCCAGTTGGTGACGCGGTCACCGAGCCTCTCGGCCACGACGGTGGCGTAGTCGGCGAATCGTAGGGCGGTGTCGCGGGCGGGCCAGCCGCCGCGGTCCTCGAGGGCCTGCGGCAGGTCCCAGTGGTAGAGGGTCGCATGAGGAGCAAGGCCCGCTTCCAGCAGTGCATCGACCAGTTGGTCGTAGAAGGCCAATCCTGCCGGGTTTACGTGGCTGTCCCCGTCCGGCATGACGCGGGGCCATGAGATGGAGAAGCGGTAGGCGTTGAGGCCGAGGCGCTTCATCAACGCTACGTCCTCGGGCCAGCGGTGGTAGTGGTTGCAGGCGATGTCACCGGTGTCCCCGCCGGCGACGGTGCCGGGCTGCTTGCAGAAGGTGTCCCAGATCGATGGTGCTCGGCCGTCCTCGGCGACCGCGCCTTCGATCTGGTAGGCGGAGGTGGCCGCTCCCCAGGCAAAGCCGGGGTGGAAGGCGGTCAGGTCGTCAAGGGGCACAGCTTTCCTCGCTTCGTGGTCGGGAGGGTCCGGACATCGCGGATGGCTCGCGGATGGATCAAGGTGCTGTTTGGCGGGCGCCCGCAGTGAGGCCGGTCGCGGTCGTCACGTCCGCGACCGGCCTACGTGTGAGTCCGGGGATTACTGCTTAGCTGGTCTGCCACTTCTGGTTGTCGCCGCCCCAGCAGGCCCAGAGCTGGACCTTGTTGGTGGCCAGGTCCTTGTCCAGGCACAGACCGGACTGCTTTCCGCGGATCGTGCCGTCGGAGTAGACCATCCACTTCTGGTTGGCCTGGCCGTTGCAGTCATAGGTGCCGACCACGGTGCTGTTGGTCGTACCCTCACCGTAGGCGTCCAGGCACTTCGTGCCGTTGTAGACGGTGATCTCCCCGGAGGGCGTCCTGGTCCACTTCTGGTTGTCACCACCCCAGCAGTCATGGACCTGGACCGCGATGTTGTCGTGACTGTGCCAGGGGACGTCGAGGCAGAGGTTGGCGCCGACGTTGCGCAGGGCGCTCGTGTGCGAGTCGGGGTCGATGCCCCAGGCGTGCTTGAGGCGGTCGATGCCGCTGATGTTGCGGGTGCCCAGCGCCAGGTTGGTGCCGCTGCCCTTGAGGTCGAAGAGGGAGTAAAAGTCGTAGTCGGGGTGTTCATTGTGTTTGCCGCCGAGGGCCGGCCAGTAGACCGCGCCCATGCCGAGGGAACGCACGCTGTCGGTGTCGGCGCGCAGGTACCGGACGTAGTTGTCGGTGCTGGCGGCGTCGTTGTAGTCCTTGCCAGCCTCCACGACCACCGGCCGTATGCCCTTGTCCATCGGTGAGCCGAACTCGTCCAGGATGGTGCGCGTGCCGCAGGTGCCGACCTTGTCCTTGAAGTCGGTGACCCACTCGCCGTAGGTCCTCGCCGGCTTACTGAAAGCGTAGTGGTGGAGCGAGAGGTAGGTCCCGTCGAGGCGGGAGTCGGCGCACACGGTCGTGACGTAGTCGTTGTAGCCGGGGCCGCTCACGATGATCCGGTTCTTGGGGACCGAGGGGCGGTCGTTGATCCACTTGGCGGCGAGGTTCGCCCAGTCGGTGGCGCTGTAGCCGTGGGGCTCGTTCATCGGCTCGAAGTAGACCAGGCTGTTGGAGTCGTATCTGCCGATGACCGAGTTCCACATCGAGTTGAAGGCGGCCATATTGGTGATCCTGCCGCTCTGGGCCGCTTCGTCCTCCCAGTAGGAGAGGATGACCTTGAAGCCCTTGGCGGTTGCGGCGTCGATGGCGCCGGTGTACTTGTCGCCCCACGTCGTGCCGGGGACGGAGTGGGTGTTGATCGGCAGCCGGACGGTGTTGGCGCCGAGCGTGCTCTGGAATCCACTGAGGATGGCGTTGGCCTTGACTTTGACGGTGTCGTAGCTGTCGGAGCTGTCCAGGCCCTCGGGGACGACGTCGCCGTGGACGAAGTTGTCCAGCGGGCGGGCCCAGTTCACGCCCTTGAACTTGCTGGCGTCCGTCGGGTTGGTTTCCGCAGCCGCCGGCGACGTCGTGGTCAGCACGGTGATCGGCACGGCGATCAGCGCGGCCGCGAGGCAGGCCAGCGCGCGGCGGAGGAAGCGGGTACGGGCGGGGGGGAGTACGGCGGAGTGCGGACCTGGCCGGGTGCGTTGGGAGTTGGGCATGTCGTGTTCCTTTTCTGCATGCGGCTCTGTGCAGGCGGTCGTTGCCGCCTTGGGCGCCACGAAGCGATCTGCCGCGGTGGGCGGTTGTGATGCGGTGGTGGCGCCTGGGTGTGTTCCGGAGAGGGCACGGCGCGAGGTGGTGATGGGCGCCGGGCAGCCGGGGAACGTGGGGTCGGCTGAGTTGACGTGCTCGCTGGGGGCTGGCGGGCACGGCCTTTGTTCGGGCACGGCCTTTGTTGTGGAGAAGAAGCCGCTGCGGGTGGGGCCCGCTACGGCGTTGTCACCGCCCGCTGAGTGTCCTTGCTCGGGGCGGCGGGCGCGGGATGCTGTTGGCGGCTGCGCGGCCGGCCGCGGATCGTGACCGGTGCCCGAATCCGCGCGGGCGGTGGCCTGGGCAGGATGCTGGGCGAGCGTCCGTGCATCCGGGTTACTCCTTCGGGTATGGGGCGGCTCAGGGCATGGGGGAGGGAGGCCGCGTGTGGCTCGGTGAGCCCGGGGTGGGACCCCGGCGGCCTGTCAGGTGGCCGGCGGGGCGATGGTGGGGGCGGGTCGCGTAGGTCGTCGTCAGCGGCGTCCGGTGGCGGGCCGGTCGGTGCGACCTCGTGCCCTCAGGGTGGAGGTGCGAAGAAGTGCCGTTGGACGGTCCTGCTGTCCAGCCAACAGGCGGGCGGGACACGGGCTGGGGGCGTGTTACTTGACGGTGAAGCCTTGTTCCTGGCCGTACTTGGTGGAGGCGTCCTGCCAGGCTTTGAGGCCGTCCTGGAGGGTGGTGTCGCTGACGTAGGTCTTGCCGACGGTGTCGTTGAAGATGCTGTTGGCGTAGACCTGGAAGGGCAGGTACGACCATCCGGGGACGACCTGGCCGGCCGACGGGGCGAGCACCTGGTTGATCTGCTGGCCGCCGAAGTAGGGGTCCTTCTTATTCTGGAAGTCCGGGGAGTTCAGCTGCTTGGTGGTGGAGGGGAACGCGCCGGCGTCGACGCGGCTCTGCGCGCCCTCGTCGACGGTGGCGTACTTGAGGAAGGCGTAGGCGAGCTTCTTGTTGGTGCTGGCCTGCGTGATGGCCAGCGAGCTGCCGCCGTTCTCGGCGGTGGCCTTGGCCCCGCTCTCCCACTGCGGCATGGGCGCGACGCGCCACTTGCCGGCAGCGGCCTTGACGCCGGACTTGAGGGGGGCGGGCATCCAGGCACCCGTGACGAGCGTGGCGATAGTGCCGTCGCCGAGGCCCTTGTACCAGGCGTCGCTCCAGCCGGTGACCGGGGCGACGAGCTTGCCGCTGATGAGCTGCTGCCAGGCAGTGGTGAACTTCTTGGTGCCGGGATCATTGAAGTTCACGCCGACCTTGGTGCCATCGACGGTGTAGGGCTTGCCCCCGGCCTGCCAGATCATGCTGGTGGTGAAGCCCGCGTCGCCGGTGTCGGCGGTGATGTACGCCTTGGGGTCTGCGGCGTGCAGCTTCTTGGCTGCGGCGATGTACTCCTCCCAGGTGGCCGGCACCTTGATCTTGTGCTTGTCGAAGACCTCCTTGTTGTAGAACAACGCCATCGGGCCGGAATCCATTGGCAGGCCGTAAACGCCGCTGCCGCCGGCGCGGACCGCGTTCCACGGGCCAGGAGTGAAGGCGTTGTTGAGCTTGTCCGCACCCAGGGCGCTCAGGTCGGTAATGGACTTGGCGAGCGTGAACTGCGGCAGCGCGTAGTACTCGATCATGGCGACGTCAGGGACGCCCGATCCGGCCTTGACCGCGTTCTGCAGGGCGGTGTACTGCTCATTGTTGGTGCCGGCGTTGACCAAGTTGACCTTGACCTTGGGGTACTTGGCCTCGAAATCGCTGACGACCTTCTTAAGAGTCGGTTCCCAGGCCCAAACCGTGATCTTGCCGCCGGCATCCAGGGCGGCCTGGACGTCGGCGTCGGACGCAGGCTTGGCGGTGCCCGCGTCCTGCTTGTCGGAGGAGCTGCAGGCGGTGGCGGTGAGCGTCACCGAGAGGGCGGCCGCGCCCAGCAGGAGGGCGTGACGACGGATTATCGCCATGGGTGTTCCCTTTCATCGGAATGTTGGAAGAGCAGTCGGGCCGGGCGTCGGTCACTCCTTGACGCTTCCGGCGGCAAGGCCGGACTGCCAGTACCGCTGGAGCAGCAGGAATGCCGCGATCAGGGGGACGATGGTGAGGAGTGATCCGGTGATCACGAGGTTGAAGACCGCTTCGCCGCCGACGGTGGCAGCCTGGGCGTTCCAGCTGTTCAGGCCGAGGGTCAGCGGGTACCAGTCGGGGTCCTTCAGCATGATCAGCGGCAGGAAGTAGTTGTTCCAGGTCGCGACCACGTTGAAGAGAAGAACCGTGACCATGCCGGGCGCCAGCATCGGCATGCTGATGGTGAAGAACGTGCGGAACTCGCCGGCGCCGTCGACCCGCGCCGACTCGAGGAGCTCGTTCGGGATGGCGTCGGTGGCGAAGGTCCACATGAGGTAGAGGCCGAACGGTGAGACCAGCGACGGGATGATGATCGCCCACGGGGTGTTGGTCAGCCCCATCTCGGAGAACATCAGGAAAGTGGGGACCGCCAGTGCGGTGCCGGGCACCGCGACCGCTCCGATGACGGTCGCGAATACGGCCTTCTTGCCGGGGAAGTCGAACTTGGCCAGCCCGTACCCCGCGAGCGTCGCGAGCAGGGTGGATCCGCCCGCGCCCACCACCACATAGAGCAGGGTGTTGATAAGCCAGCGGGTGAAGATCCCGTCGTTGTAGCTGAAGGTGTCGGCGATATTGCCGAACAGGGCGAAGTCTCCGTCGAGCCACAGGCCAAAGGAGTCGAGCAGCCCTTCCTGCGTCTTGGTGGCGTTGATCGCCAGCCAGGCCAGCGGAAGGAGTGTGTACATCAGCATGATCGCTGTCAGGGCGGTCAGCGTGGTGCTCCGCCTGTTCCTGCGGGACGCACGCCGGGTCGGGCGGACCACCAGCGGGCCCGAAGACACACTCAAGTGCCGTGCCGTGCGCGGCTTCTGAGTCGTGGTGGCCATGATCAGGATTCCTTCCGCATGCCGCGCAGCTGGACGACGTAGGCGATGATCATCGTCATCAGCCCCATGACGATGGCGATCGTCGCCGCGTAGTTGAACTGCTGCCCTGCGAAGGACAGTGAGTAGGCGTAGAGGTTCGGCGTGAAGGAGGACGTGATCGCATTCGGCGCCAGGTTCTTGAGGATGCTCGGTTCGTTGAACAGCTGGAAACTGCCGATGATCGAGAAGATCGTCGCGATGATCAGCGCCCCACGCAGCGCCGGGAGCTTGATCGCCCGGATGATCTGCAGCTGACCCGCACCGTCGATCTCCGCGGCCTCATACAGCGTCGGATTGACCACCTTCAGCGCCGAGTAGAGGATCAGCATGTTGTAGCCCACGAACTGCCAGGTCACGATGTTGCCGATCGATGCAAGGATCAGGTCGGGTGACAGCGGGTTCGGAAGCGAGATCCCGAACGCCTCGTTGAGGTTGCCGACCAGACCGAACCGGGTTCCGTACATGAAGCCCCACATGAGCGTCGCGACGACGGCGGGCACCGCGTAGGGCAGGAACACCGAGATCCGGAAGAAGCTCGCTCCGTACAGGCGACCGCTGTCGATCGCCAGGGCGAGCAGGAGGGCGAGGAACAACATGATCGGAACCTGCACGGCCAGGAAGACCGCCACCCGGCCGAAAGCCGACCAGAACTGCGCGTCGCTGAAGGCCTGGGTGTAGTTGTCGGCGCCGACGAAGGTCGTTCCGCCGATCAGCTGGGTGCGGAACAGGCTCAAGTAGATCGAGTAGCCGATCGGCGCGAGGAAGACCAGCGCGAACACCGCCATGAACGGCCCGACGAACCGCCAGCCGACCAATGATCGCCAACTCGAGGCCGACGGCCTCCCGGCACGTAGAACCCCTGTCTGTGGTACTGCGACCACGGTTCGCTCCTCGCTACTCAAGCACTGACCGGAAACTTCGTGGTTACGTAAACGTCATGCCCGGCTGGCCACGCCGACCGCCCTCTCGGGCCCAGCGGCGCGATCTGGCCTGCGATAGGATGTTTACGTAAACTTGTGCGGTAGCGTGGCAGCCGTCACAGCGATCGGTCAAGGTTTCGAAGGCGTTAAATTCCGCTTGGGCCGTCCGTCGACGGCCCAGGACGGGCAGACAGGAGTCAAGGGCGATGGACCTGAGTGAGCGGGGACAGCAGGATCCTGTTCCTGGAGGTGGTGCTCAGCGGGGCGGTTCGGGAATACCGGGTGGGCGCCGCAAGCAGCGGGTGTCGATGGCCGACGTCGCCAAGCTTGCGGGCGTTTCGTCTCAGACGGTGTCGAGGGTTTCCAACGGCCATCCCGGTGTGATCGTTTCGACCCGGGAGCAGGTGCTCGCGGCGATGCGCGAACTGGGATACCGGCCCAACAGTGCGGCGCGTGCTCTGCGGTACGGGCAGTTCAACACCATCGGCGTGATCCTGCACAGCCTGTCCGCCACCGGCAACAGCAACACCGTGGAAGCGATCGCGACCCAGGCCGCGGCCGAGGGGTACGCGATCACGCTGATCCCTGTCGACATCCCGACCCAGGACAATGTGCTGGGCGCCTTCACAAGAATGGGCGAACTGGCCGTCGACGCCGTCATCGTCTTCATCGAGGTCCACCTGCTCGACGCGGGCACCGTGGCACTGCCGCCCGGTGTTCATGTGGTCGTCGTGGACTCCGACGCCGGGGACCGTTACCGGGTGGTCGATTCCGACCAGGCCGGCGGCACCCGACACGCCGTCAACCACCTGCTCGAACTCGGACATGAGACCGTCTGGCACGTGACCGGTCCCCAGACGTCGTACGCGAGCCAGCGCCGGACTCACGCATGGCGGACCGTGCTCGAGGAAGCCGGACGGCCGGTGCCGCCGCCACTGCACGGCGACTGGTCCGCCGAATCGGGCTACGCCGCCGGCCTCACGCTCGCAGAGGAGCCGGGCTGCACCGCGGTGTTCGCCGCCAACGACCAGATGGCACTCGGACTCCTGCGCGCCTTCCAAGAACGAGGCAGGGCGGTTCCCGGTGACATCAGCGTGGTCGGCTTCGACGACACCCCCGACGCCGCCTACTTCGTTCCGCCCCTGACCACGGTGCACCAGGACTTCGCCGACGTGGGGCGGAGAACCGTCCAAGAGGTCTTGCGTCAGATCCGCGAAGACGACATCCCGAGATCCGGCACGGACATCGTCTCGACGCGCCTGGTGGTCAGGAGCAGCACGGCATCGCCGCCCTTCAAACGGTGAGGGCGATCCGCTGGTAGGCAGAGCCCATGTAGGTGCTGGAGCGAAATGGTGGCTGTGGGCGTCTGTCGAAGGACGCCCTTGCCGATTGCGAGAGCGATGCCGCGTTGACGAGGCGGAGGACGCCGCCTGGGAATCAGGGTGTCGACCACTCCTGGGTGGCGGGGCCCGTGCAGCGGGCAACTCGGCAGCTGCCGCTGTGATTGCGTCCGCTTCGACCCATCCGAACCGGGCTCTTCGACGGCCGGTGACGACTGCCCCGCGCATCCTGATCCGAAGCGCGAAAAGACTTGCCAGCGACGATATGTTTACGCAAACATCATCGCGAGTCGGGGCGCGCTCAGCCCCCGCGCGTCCCGACCCGCCGCATGTCCCTTCAGCACAGGAGCAGCAGCACATGCCCGTTCTTGAGATCGATGACATCGGGTTCCGGCTCGACGGCGAACCCTTCCGGCTCCTGTCCGGAGGACTGCACTACTTCCGAGTCCACCCTGCGCAGTGGGCGGACCGTCTCCACAAGGCCCGCCTGATGGGCCTCAACACCGTCGAGACTTACGTCCCATGGAACCTCCACCAGTCGCGCCCCGGCCGGTTGCGGATGGACGGCGAACTCGACCTGCCCGCCTTCCTCGACCTCGCCTCGGCCGAGGGGCTCCACGTGCTGCTCCGCCCCGGCCCGTACATCTGCGCCGAGTGGGAGGGCGGCGGCCTTCCCTCCTGGCTCCTGGCCGAGCCGGACATCGCGCTGCGCACCCGCGACCCGCGGTTCCTGCGCGCGGTCGACGACTACTTCGCCCAGCTGCTAGCCCCGCTCCTGCCC
>NZ_JBIAPW010000039.1:0-88375 GCF_042888505.1 Streptomyces sp. NPDC002870 | reverse complement strand
ATCGAGGCCCAGACAGTACTTCCAGTCCAGACGGCAGCGGACCGCGTCCGCCGCCTGCCGGTCGGTGAGGTTCTCCGCGTACTGCAACACCGACAGAAGAGCCAGCTGAGCCGGCGAAAGCCCACGCCGTCCGTCAGCCGGGTACCAGTCGGCGAAATCGCCATCCGTGAACAAACCGTCCAGCCGATCGCGCACCCACATCGCGGCCGTGCCCTGTAGATTGCTCGCCCATGCCATCCGCACCGTCAACGGCGGAATCACCCGCCCCGAAACCGAACCCATTGCCACCGCGGCCACCCCTCCGACCGCCGAAACCGCCCCGCTCCCACCAGCGCAGCACCACGAGAACATGAACACAGCCACGGTCAGCAGACTTCACCCCACCGAGTGAAGATCACCAACAGCATCCGGAACTGCGGCCAGAGCCGGATTCAACGAGCGCCGTCACCGATGAACGCCGCCCGCGCTCCCTCGGCTTGCGGCGGCGCTCGCGGTCGGGTTCGGGCCTTACCGCATCCGAGAATTCGGGAACCCGCGCGCTTCATACCGCTCCCCGCACAAGCGCCTAGCGCTGATAGCGGGCCAGCACCAAGTTCCCGTCCTTCACCAGCCGCTTCTCCAGCTCATCGGCGTCGATCGCACCGCTGTAGTACTCCTGCAGCGCCGGCGTCGCCACCTTGTCCTTCCACTCCGAATAGCCGCGCACCGACTGCGCGGGCGCGGACCGCAGATCCCGCGCGAGCGCCGCGCCGGTGGCCCAGCCGTCCTTCTCGGTGTGCAGCGACGGATCGGCCAGTGCCTGCGTACCGGTCGGCAGCATCCAGTCGCCCTTCGCCAGCCGCACCATGTTCCGCGGCCCCAGCATGAAGTCGATGAACTGCGCCGCCTCCTTCTTGTACGGGCTGTCCTCGGCGACCGAGAGAGTCTGCGGGCTTACTCCCTGGGCCGGGCCATCGGGTCCGGCCGGGGCGGGCAGCACCGTCCATTCGAAGCCCTTGGGCGCCTGCTGGACGATCTGCTGCCGGTACGAGAAACCGAGCGGAACCATCGCGTACTTGCCGCCGAAGAGGCCGGGCAGGGTGTCCGAACCGCCCATGCCGAGGGTGCTGCGCGACGCACTCTCGTCGGCGTTGACCTGGTCGTGGACGGTGCGGGGCACCACCCCGTCGCCGTCCGTGAATCTGATCGTGACCTTGCCGTCGTCGCCGCGGTGGAAGAGCTGACCACCGGCCGACAGACCGAGGTTGAGGGTGAGGGAGACCGGATCCTTGAGCGGCCAGGCGACGCCGTACTTCCCCGGTCCCATCTTCTGTGTCAGAGCCTTCGCGACCTGCCGGAACTCCTGCCAGCTCCAGGGGTTCCGGGCGGTCGGGACGCGGACCCCGGAGGAGTCGAGGATCTTCTTGTTGGCGATCAGGACCCGCGGCTCCTGCAGGAAGGGAACGCCGTAGATCCCCTTGCCGAAGGTCGCAGTATCCCAACTCCGCTGCGGGATGTCGGACTTGAGGCGCTCGGGCAGCAGCTCGCTCAGATCGGCGAGATAACCGCCGTACGCGAAGTCGGCGAGGTCGTCGGAGGCGTCATGGATGATGTCCGGCGCCTCGCCGCCCTCGAAGGAGGTCAGCAGCTGGTCATGGACGCTGTCCCAGCTGCCCTGGACGTACTGGACCTGGATGTCGGGGTGGCTCGCGTTCCACTCCTTCACCAGCTCCTTGTTGGCGTCGACGGACTCCTTCTGCCAGGCCAGGGACTGGAAACGGAGCGTGATCTTCCCGTCGGGGCCGGAGCCGTCGCCGTCCGTGCAGCCGGTCAGCAGCAGCGCGAGCGCGGCGGTGACCGCCGTCAGCAGTCGTACACGCATCACGACTTCACCGCCCCTGCCAGCATCCCGCCCGTGATCCGCTTCTGGATGATCGCGAAGATGACGAGCGAGGGGATCGTCGCCAGGAACGCGGCCGCGGCGAGCGGGCCCAGGTCGGCAACGCCCTCCGCGCCGAGGAAGTGTGTGAGGACGACCGGCAAGGTCTGCTTCTCCGGGGTCTTGAGCAGGACGAGCGCGAAGAAGAACTCGTTCCATGCGGTGATGAAGGCGAACAGCGCGGTGGCGACGATGCCGGGCGCGAGCAGCGGTGCGGTGACCGAGACGAGCGTGCGGAGCCTGCCCGCGCCGTCGACGGCCGCGGCCTCCTCCAACTCGCGCGGCACGGCCCGTACGTATCCGACCAGCATCCAGAGCGCGAACGGCAGTGCCCACACGACGTACACCATGATCAGTCCGAACAGGGTGTTGATCAGATGCAGGTTCTTCAGGATCAGGAACAGCGGGATGATCACCAGGACGAACGGGAACGCCTGGCTGACCACGACCCAGCCGGTGGCGGCGGTGGAGAGCTTGCTGCGGTGACGGGCCATGACGTACGCCATGGGTGTGGCGATCACCACGGCGATCAGGGCTGCGGCGAGCGCCGCGATCAGGCTGTTGGCGGCGGCCTGGAGGAGGGGCTGTTCATCGAAGGCCTGCCGGAAGTTGTCGAGGGTCGGGTCCTCCGGGATCCAGGTGGGGTGCAGGGAGCCCAGTTCGCGTGGCGGCTTGAAGGCGGTGGAGATCAGCCACAGGAAGGGGAAGGCGAGGAAGATGAGGTAGCCGAGGAGCGCGAGGTACTGGCCGGCGCGGCCGGACCTGCTGGTGCGCAGTGCAGTCACTTCTCATCGCCTCCCTTGAGCCGTCCTACGAGATAGAGGGCGAGCATCACCGAGATCACCGCGACCATGACGCAGCCCATCGCGGCGGCGTACCCGAACTGGCCGTAACGGAAGGCCTCTTCGTAGGCGAAGAGCATGGGAAGGCGGGTGCGTCCGCCGGGGCCGCCGTTGGTGAGCACGTACACCAGGGCGAAGGAGTTGAAGTTCCAGATGAAGTTGAGCGCGGTGATGGCGAGCGCCACCGGCTTGAGGGCGGGCCAGGTGACGGTGCGGAACCGGCGCCAGGCGCCCGCGCCGTCGAGGGCCGCGGCTTCGTGGAGTTCGTACGGCGTGTTCTGGAGCCCGGCGAGGAGGGCGACGGTGGTCTGCGGCATGCCGGCCCAGATGCCGACGACGATCACGGCGGGCAGGGCGGTGGCGAGGCCGGACAGCCAGTCCCGGCCGTCTCCGAGGCCCAGGTCGCGGATGGTCTCGTTGAGGATGCCCGCGTCGGGGCTGTAGACGAGCCGCCACATGATGGCGACGACGACCTCGGGCATGGCCCAGGGAATGATCGCGAGGGCGCGCGTCAGCCAGCGGAAGCGGAGGTTCTGGTTGAGCAGCAGGGCAAGGCCGAGGGCGAGCACGAACTGCGGGACACTCACGCCGACGGCCCAGAGCAGGCCGATGCGGAACGAATCCCAGAAGAGCGTGTCGTGCGCCAGGTCCTGGAAGTTGAGCGTCCCGATCCACTCGGTGGGCTCCGTGCGGCCGGCCTGGGAATCGGTGAAGGCCAGCGAGATGCCGTAGAGCAGCGGCCCGACGCTGAGCACCAGGATCGGTATCAGGGCGGGCAGTACGAGGAACCAGGCCCCGTGGTCCAGGTGCCTGACGGGCCGCGGTTTGCCGGGCCGCGGGCTGCTGGGCCCCGGCTCTCCGGACCGCGGCGCTGCGCTCGCCAATGTCACGGATTCGACTCCTTCGGGCGGCTCGACCTGGTCCGGCCGCCCCGGCGGCCTCCGTCATCGTGCTGACGGTCCGTCGGTTCGTCAAGGCTGCCTGCACGGATGCGAGACTCTGCCCCCATGGACGAGACACGGGCGCGCGAGGTACTGACGGCCGCGGGGTTCCCCGCCGATGCGACGCTGCTGGCGCTCGGCGAGAACGCGGTGTTCGGAGCGGGCGATGTGGTCGTCAAGGTCGGCCGGAACGCGGAGCTGCTGGCGCGGGCGGAACGCGAACTGGCCGTCGGGGCGTGGCTGTCGCAGGCGGGCGTGCCTGCGGTCCGGCCGGCCGAGCCGAAGGCCCGCCTGGTGGAGGGCCATCCGGTGACGGTCTGGCACCGGATGCCGGCCGCGGTGCGTACGGCGGAGCCCGCGGATCTGGCGCGATTGCTGCGCCAGATCCATGCGCTGCCGTCGCCGTCGTTCGCGCTGCCGCGGCGGGAGTTGCTCGGCGGGGTCGAGCGCTGGCTGCGGCTGGCGGGCGACGCGATCGACCCGGCGGACGCGGCGTACTTGCGCGAGCGCCGCGACGGTTTCGCCGCGGCGGCGTCCGCGCTCATCCCCCACCTGCCCCCGGGCCCGATCCACGGCGACGCGCTCCCCCGCAACGTCCATGTGGGCCCGGACGGTCCGGTCCTGGTGGACCTGGAGACGTTCTCGGCGGACCTGCGCGAGCACGACCTGGTGGTCATGGCGCTGTCCCTCGACCGGTACGGGCTCGCGCCCGATGCGTACGAGTCCTTCACCGCGGAGTACGGCTGGGACGTACGCGAGTGGGAAGGCTGCGAGGTCCTGCGCGGCGCGCGCGAGACGGCGAGCTGCGCGTGGGTGGCTCAGCACGCCCCGGCAAACCCGAAGGCGCGCGAGGAGTTCACCCGCCGGGTGGCCTCCCTGCGGGAGGATGCGCGCGGGGTCCGCTGGTACGCGTTCTGAGGGAGCGTCGCGCCGCCGCCGGCGGGGATTCCCCCACCCACCCGCCCTTGTTCGTGGGGGTACTTCGTACCCCCACACCCCCGGAAGCGGCAGCTCCGCGCCGCGGGGCCCAGCGGGCCTACGGCCCCGGAACCACAACCCCGGGAACGGCAGGCTCGCCGCCTCGGAGGACAGCAGGCTTGCGGCTCGGAACCGCACCCCGGGAGCGGGGGCTTCGCGCCGCGGACCACGCAAGCGCCCGCGGGGCGGGCCCCTCAGCCGGTAGTCCGGGCGGCAGTCTCCCGCCGCCGTGGACAGCGGGCCAACGGCCCGGAACCGCACCCCTGGTATCGGAAGCTTCGCACCTACACCGGGCGGCAGCTTCCCACCGCCGGCGGCACGCGCCCGCCCGCGGGGCTGGGTCCCCTCAGCCCATAGCCGGTCGTGGAGCACCCGCAGGGGCAGCCCCCTCAGCCCGTCGTCGGCACCAGTTCCCGCAGTGGCCAGGACGCGTCCACCACCGCCTCAGGGCTGCCCTTCTTCCGCAGAAAGCGCTGGAAGTCCACCGCCCACTCTGCGTACCAGTCGATCTGACGCTCATGCAGCTCAGCCGGTGTCAGCGCGGCGACCGGAGCGTGGCGTTCCGCTATGGCGCAGGCCACCCGCACCGCCGCCAGGGCGTCCGCCGACGCGTCGTGGGCCGCGTCCAGGATCACGCCGTACTCGACGCAGACCGCTTCCAGCGTCCGCTTGCCCTTGCGATAGCGGTCGACCGCGCGGTCGATGGTGTACGGATCGATCACCGGGCCGATCGGGCGGCCGCCCAGCCGGTCGCTCAGTGAGGGCAGACCGTGGCGCTGCAACTCGGCCGTGAGCAGGGTCAGATCGAATGCAGCGTTGTACGCGACGACCGGCACGCCCTGCGCCCAGTAACCCGTCAGCGTCTCGGCGATCTCGTCCGCCACCTCCCGCGCCGGACGCCCCTCCGCCGTCGCCCGCTCACTGCTGATGCCGTGGATGGCCGACGCCTGCGCGGGGATACGGATCCCGGGGTCCGCCAGCCACCCCCGCCGCCGCACCGGCTCCCCCGCCCGCACCCCGACGATCGCGGCCGTCACGATCCGCGCTTCCAGCGGCTCCGTGCCCGTCGTCTCCAGATCGAAGCCGACCAGCGGTTCCCCGTGCCAAGCCATAGTGGCCCTCCTTCGTGGTGCGGTGGTGCTTTCCCCCAATGCGTACTCACCCTCCCACGCGCCACTGACAACTCAGGAGACGGGACGCGAGTCCGCCCATACGGACTCGAACTCCTCACGGTATGTCTGGAACAGTCCGTTCTCACTGTCGTGTCCCGCACGCACGACCGCCCGCCCGCCGCCCCGCAGCACCAGCACCGGCGCCTCCATGCCCCGCGCCCTGCGCAAATACGACTGAACGACGGCCAGACCGTCGGGACCGTCACCGTCGACCAAATAGGCCGTGAAGCGGGGGGTCTCGTCGAAGACCTGGATCTCGAACGCTCCGGGGTCGCGCAGACGGGAGCGTACGCGGCGCATATGAAGGATGTTCATCTCCACCGTGCGGCTCAACTCCCCCTTTTTGAGCCCAAGTTCGCGCTCCCGGCGCTTGACCGCACTGCTCGCCGGGTTCAGGAAGATCAGGCGTACCCGGCAGCCCGATTCGGCCAGCCGGACCAAGCGGCGTCCGGAGAAGTTCTGGACCAGGAGGTTCAGGCCTATGCCGATCGCGTCGAGGCGGCGCGCGCCGCCGAAGAGGTCTTCGGCCGGAAGCTGGCGCTGCAGCCGGACCCGGTCGGGATGGACCGAGACCACGTCCGCATAGCGGTCGCCGACGAGATCCTCGACCGCGTCGACCGGCAGGCGGTCGGCGGACGGGACGCCCGCGCCGCTGTCGAGTATCTCCAGCAGACGGGCGGAGGCGCGCTCGGCCTGGGCGAGGACCGCCTCGTTCAGCGCCCGGTTGCGGGATACGACGTTGCGCGCGACCTCCAGCTCGTCCAGCGCCAGCTCGACGTCGCGCCGGTCGTCGAAGTACGGCTCGAAGCAGGGCCAGTGCTGGACCATCAGTTCGCGCAGCTGAGGAAGGGTGAGGAAGGACAGGACATTGTCGTCGGCCGGATCGAGGAGATACCCCTTGCGCCGGGAGACCTCCCGCACCGCGACGGCGCGCTGCACCCACTCCTGCCCCGCGGGCCCCGCCGCGGCCACCACCCAGTCGTCGCCGTGCACGGGTTCGTAGATGGGTCGCAGCACGGCGGCCACCACGGCGCGCAGCCGCTGCTCCACCAGATTCAGCCAGATGTATGCCCGCCCGGCACGCTGGGCGCGCGTACGCACTTCGCTCCAGGCGTCCGCGCCCCAGTCCAGTTCCGCCCCGATCTCCATCGGTCTGGCGAGGGAGACCGCTCCGGGCGGGACGTCGGTGGAGTCCCCCTCGTGACCTGCGTCACCGGGGGGAAGCTCCAGCCCTCCCGAGCTCACCCACGCACCGCCTTCCCAGACCCCTTCAACGATCAAGGAAGACTACTCCGCCTGTGGGACACGGTGCAGCCGGATCGGCAGTGTACTTTCCCAACTCCCTTGTCAAATCCGGCCGTTCTGCCAGGCGAGATCTGCCGTAGTGAGCGGATTCATATCGGTTGCTTCCTGGGGCGACACAACGAACCCGATGTTGACCGCGTCGTCCACCGCCGTCGGGGCCCCTCACCGGCGATACTTTCAAAGAGGATCTGGGCCAAGTGCCCCCCAGCACCCGGAACAGAAGTGGAAGAGTCATATCTATGCAGGTCTGGCCGGGACAGGCGTATCCCCTCGGTGCCACGTACGACGGCGCCGGCACCAACTTCGCGGTGTACTCCGAAGCCGCTCGACGCATTGAGCTGTGCCTGTTGCACGACGACGGTTCGGAGACCGCGGTGGAGCTCCGCGAGACCGACGCTTTCGTACGGCACGCGTATCTGCCGGGCGTGATGCCGGGTCAGCGGTACGGATTCCGCGTCCACGGTCCGTACGCGCCGGAGCACGGGCAGCGCTGCAACTCCGCGAAGCTGCTCCTCGACCCGTACGCGCGTGCGATCAGCGGCAGCATCGACTGGGGCGAAAGCGTGTACGGCTACCACTTCGGCAAGCCGGACTCCCGCAACGACCTCGACTCGGCGCCGCACACCATGACATCGGTCGTGGTCAACCCCTACTTCGACTGGGGCGACGACCGGCCGCCGCGTACCGACTACCACCGGACGGTGATCTACGAGGCCCATGTGAAGGGACTCACGATGCTGCATCCGGAGCTGCCGCAGGAGCTGCGCGGTACGTACGCCGGGCTCGCGCATCCAGCGGTGATCTCGCATCTGACGGAACTGGGCGTGACGACGCTCGAATTGATGCCCGTGCACCAGTTCGTCAACGACCACCGGCTGGTGGACGCGAAGCTGAACAACTACTGGGGCTACAACACCATCGGGTTCTTCGCGCCGCACAACGCCTACGCCTCCTGGGGCGACCGGGGCGAGCAGGTGCTGGAGTTCAAGCAGGCGGTGCGGGCGCTGCACCAGGCGGGCATCGAGGTCATCCTCGACGTCGTCTACAACCACACGGCGGAGGGCAATCACCTCGGCCCCACCCTCTCCTTCCGGGGCCTGGACAATGCCTCGTACTACCGGCTGTCCGACGATCCGCGCTACTACACCGACACGACGGGGACCGGAAACTCGCTGCTGATGCGCAGCCCCCATGTATTGCAGCTGATCATGGACTCGCTGCGCTACTGGGTGACCGAGATGCATGTCGACGGCTTCCGCTTCGACCTCGCGGCGACGCTGGCCCGGCAGTTCCACGAGGTGGACCGGCTGTCGTCGTTCTTCGACCTGGTGCAGCAGGATCCGGTGGTCAGCCAGGTGAAGCTGATCGCCGAGCCGTGGGACGTGGGCGAGGGCGGCTATCAGGTGGGGAACTTCCCGCCGCTGTGGACCGAGTGGAACGGCATGTACCGGGACTGTGTACGGGACCTGTGGCGGGGCGAGCCGCGGACACTGGCGGAGTTCGCCTCCCGGCTGACCGGCTCGTCCGACCTCTACCAGGACGACGGGCGGCGGCCGCTGGCCTCCATCAACTTCACCACCTGCCACGACGGGTTCACCCTGCACGATCTGGTCTCGTACAACGAGAAGCGCAACGAGGCGAACGGCGAGGGCAACCGCGACGGCGAGAGCCACAACCGGTCGTGGAACTGCGGGGCCGAGGGCGATACGGACGACCCCGAGGTGCTCGATCTGCGCGAGCGGCAGATGCGTAACTTCATCGCGACGCTGATGCTCTCTCAGGGTGTGCCGATGCTCAGCCACGGCGACGAGTTCGCGCGTACACAGAGGGGCAACAACAACGCGTACTGCCAGGACAACGAGGTTTCCTGGGTGCGCTGGCCGGAGCCCGGCACGGACCAGGGCGACACGCTGCTGGCCTTCACCCGGGCGATGGTGTGGCTGCGGCGGGACCATCCGGTGTTCCGCCGGCGCAGGTTCTTCCACGGGCGGCCGGTGGAGGGGACGCACGACGAGCTGTCCGACATCGCGTGGTTCACCCCCGAGGGCGAGGAGATGGTCCAGCGGGACTGGCAGGCGGTGCATGCGAAGGCACTGTCGGTGTTCCTGAACGGCCACGCGATCTCGGAGCCGGGGCCGCGGGGTGAGCGGATCGCCGACGACTCGTTCCTGCTGATGTTCAACGCGAGCGCAGAGGATCTGGACTTCGCGGTGCCGGTGAACCACGGACGGCAGTGGCAGGTGGTCGTGGACACGGCGCGCAAGGAGGGGGTGCCGCCGGGCGAGGGTCCGAAGGTGGCGGCCGGGGAGCGGGTGCGGCTGGTGGGGCGGAGCCTGACGGTGCTGCGGCGGCCGGCGTAGCCGCCGACGCGCCAGGGGCCGGCTGAACTCGACGTCACAGGCCACCGACTCCGCGAGGGGCGCCCGTCGGGAAGGCCATGGGCTGGGCCAGTCGGGTGGTCGGCCCGGAGCAGACTGCCGGGCGGCGGGCGAACATAGCCCGATCGGCCGACAACGGCGCATGGGCCGATGACACAGAAGCGCTCAAGGTGGGTACGTACGTTCGCATGACGCCCACCGCCACCTACCGGCTGCAGATCCAGCCGGACTTCCCGTTCTCGGCCGCCGCGGAAGCCGTGCCGTACCTCGCCGGGCTCGGCGTCTCGCATCTGCATCTGTCGCCGGTGCTCGAGACGGTCCCCGGGTCGACGCACGGCTACGACGTCGTCGACCCCGCGCGGGTCCGGGAGGAGCTCGGCGGCGAGGCGGGCCTGCGGGAGCTGTCCCGTACGGCGCGCGAGCACGGCCTCGGACTCGTCCTGGACATCGTCCCGAACCATATGGCGGCGGTGCCGCGCCACAACCTGGCCCTGTGGGAGGTGCTGCGCGAGGGCCCCCTGTCACCGTACGCCCGCTGGTTCGACATCGACTGGGAGGCGGGCGGCGGGAAGGTGCTGCTGCCGGTGCTCGCGGGCCGGATCGGGGACGAGCTGGGCGCGATGCGGGTCGAGGAGGACGTGCTGCACTACGGCGAGCAGCGCTTCCCGCTGCGCGAGTCCACGGCGCGCCTGCCGTTGCCCGAGCTGCTGGACGCGCAGTGGTTCCGGCTGGGCTGGTGGCGCCTTGCCCGTACCGAGCTCAACTACCGGCGGTTCTTCACCATTTCGGATCTGATCGGGGTACGGGTGGAGGACCCGGAGGTCTTCGACGCCACCCACGGCAAGATCATCGAACTGGTGCGGGACGGGGTCGTCGAAGGCCTGCGCATCGACCACCCGGACGGGCTCGCGGACCCCGAGGCGTATCTGCGGCGGCTCGACGAGGCGACGGGCGGGGCGTGCTGGACAGTCGTCGAGAAGATCCTCACCGGGGACGAGCGGCTGCCGGCCGGCTGGCCGGTGGCGGGGACGACGGGGTACGACGCGCTGCGGCAGGTCGACGGACTGTTCACCGATCCGGCAGGCGCGGCTGAACTCGTGGGCCATTACCGTGAGTTCGCGGACCCGGCAGGTGACCGTGGAGGCTACTGGGAGGCGACGGCGCGGCGCGGCGCGTACAACGTGGTCACGCATGAGCTGGCCGCCGAGACCGCGGCGCTGACCCGCCTCGCGGAGCGGATCTGCGCGGCGGACCCCGCGCTGCGCGACCACGCCCCCTGGGCGCTGCGGGCGGCGGTCCGCGAGCTGCTGGTGCGGGTGCCCGTCTACCGCCCGTACCGCATCGGGGACGAGGAGGCGCTGTCGGCGGAGGCGGCTGCCGCGGCGAAGGGGGCCTTCGCGGTGGCCGAGGAGGCCGCGGCCGTCGACGTGGTGCGGGACCTGGTGCTCGGGCGGCTCGGCGAGGGCCCCGACCACGCCGCGTTCCGTGCGCGCTTCGCGCAGACGTCGTCCGCGCTGCGCGCCAAGTCCGTCGAGGACACGGCGTTTTACCGCTACGCGCCGCTGCTCTCGGCGAACGAGGTGGGCGGGGAACCGGGCCGGCCGGCGGTGGATCCGGCGGACTTCCATGCGTACTGCGCACGGCTCGCGCGCGACTGGCCCGCCACCGGCACCGTGCTGACCACGCACGACACCAAGCGCAGCGCGGATGTACGGGCCAGGATCGCGGTGCTGTCCGAGTGCCCGGACCGCTGGGCCGACTTCCTGCGGCGCGTCACGGAGGAGGCGGGGCGAGTGGAGGGCGGGCGCGCGCCCGATCCGCACCTGGCGTGGGTGGCCTGGCAGACCGCTGTGGGGTTCGGCTTCCCGGACCACGACAGGCTGGAGACGGCGCTGCTGAAGGCGGTACGGGAAGCGGGCCTGCACACCAGCTGGACGGAGCCGGATCCGGCGTACGAGCGGGCGGTATCGGCGTTCGTGGGCGCGGGGCCGGCCGGGCCACCGCTGTACTCGGTGGCGCTCTTCGCCCGCGAGCTGGACCCATATGTACGCGCCAACACGCTGGGCGCGACGCTGGTGCAGCTGACGATGCCGGGGGTGCCTGATGTGTACCAGGGCACGGAGCGCCAGTACTTGGCCCTGGTGGACCCGGACAACCGGGGGCCCTTTTGCCAGGGCCCGCCGGACGAGAAGACAGCGGTCACGCGGGCGGCACTGCGGCTACGGCGGGAGCGGCCGGAGGTCTTCGGCGAGTCGGGGACGTACACACCGCTGACCGCGAACGGTCCCGCGGCCGGACACTGCGTGGCGTTCTGCCGCACGGGCGAGGTGGTCACGGCGATCACCCGGCTGTCGCTGCGGCTGTCGGAGAGGGGCGGCTGGGAGCGTACGGAGCTCACGCTGCCGGAGGGCCGGTGGGCGGATCTGCTGGCGCCGGAGCGGGAGTTCGGCGGCGGACGGGTGCCGGTGGCGGAACTGTTCGCGGACCGCCCGGTGGCGCTGCTGAGCCGCGCGGCGGTCCGGCCCGCATCATCCACACCTGGGTGATGCGTTGACGGGTTGAGGTCGCCACATCTATGCGAGGGCCCTGTCATTCACGGGTGTCACGGTCAGCGCGGTTGGCGCAGTCCCGCGACGAGGAGCTCGACCAGTCGGCGTGCGTCGTAGCGGGGGTCGCTGTCGGCGCCAATGCAGAGGTTTCCGACGCCGCGCATGAGTTGGTAGGCGTTGAGGTCGGAGCGGATCTCACCGGAGGCGGCGGCAGCGTCGAGGAGTTGGGTGCACACCGGCAGGAGGCGGTCGAGGAAGTAGGCGTGCAGCGTCTCGAAGCCGGCGTTGTCGGTCTGCAGCGCGGCCGCGAGGCCGTGCTTGGTGACCAGGAAGTCGACGAAGAGGTCGACCCACCGTCCGAGGGCTGCGTGAGGTGTCGGGCTGGTCGCCAGCAGGGCCGGGCCGGCCTCGGCGCAGGCGTCGACCTGGTGGCGGTAGACGGCGATGACGAGGTCCGCCCGGGTGGGGAAGTGGCGGTAGATCGTGCCCATCCCGACGCCGGCCTCGGCCGCGATGTCGCGTACCGGCGCTTCCACGCCCGAGGTGACGAAGACCGCGGCGGCCGCATCCAGCAGGGTCTGCTGGTTGCGCCGGGCGTCCTTGCGCTTGGACCCGGCTGCGCTTCCCGCGCTCTGGCCGCTGCCGTTCACCGCGGGGCTCCTTCCATGACTGACCTTGCAAAGCGGAACACGGTTCCGTATTGTTAACGGAGCGAGGTTCCGTTTTGCTCATCATGCCAGAACAGGAGCCCGGCAACCAAGCCGCGCATCGTCATCACGCCCCTCTCCCCTCGACCCGGCACTGCGGCACCGCTGACCGCCGGGCCACCACACCAACCACGCAAAGAAACAGAACGGAAGTCCTTCCATGTCCGACTCGAACATTGCGAACACGATCGCGAGTGCGCCCACTGCGATCGTGTCCGCGAAGCCGGTCGTCCTGTCCGCCCCCGGCCGCGGTGAGGACCTCCAGGTCCGCGTGTCCGCGCCCGCGACCGGCAGCGACCTGCCCATCATCGTCTTCTCGCACGGCTTCGGCTGGTCGATGGACGGCTACGCTCCGCTGGCGGACTTCTGGGCCGCCCGCGGCTTCGTGGTCCTGCAGCCCACTCATCTCGACTCAAGGACGCTCAACCTCCCTGCCGACGACCCCCGTACGCCACGGATCTGGCGCTTCCGGGTCGAGGACCTCAAGCGCGTCATTGACGAGCTCGATGTCCTGGAAGCTTCCGTGCCGGGCCTCAGCGGGCGCCTCGACCGCAGCCGCATAGCTGTGGCCGGCCACTCCTGGGGGGCCCAGACGGCGAGCACGCTGCTGGGCGCGCGAGTCCTCGACGCCGACGGCGTTCCCGGGGAGGACATGTCCGACCCGCGTGTCAAGGCGGGCGTGCTGCTCGCCCTGACCGGCCGGGGCGGCGACGACCTGACTCCATTCGCGGTCGAGCACCTCCCTTTCATGAACCCGTCCTTCGCCGACATGACCACGCGGGCTCTCGTCGTCGCCGGGGACGATGACCAGTCCGCGCTGTCCACTCGGGGGCCGGACTGGTTCACCGACCCCTACTTCCTCAGCCCGGGAAGCAAGAGCCTGCTCACGCTGTTCGGGGCAGCGCACTCGCTCGGCGGCATCCCCGGGTACAACGTCGCGGAGACGACGGACGAGAGCCCCGATCGAGTCGCTCTGATCCAGCAGCTCACCTGGGCTTACCTGCGCAGTGCCCTCTACCCCGAGGACACCAGCTGGCAGGCGGCGAGCTCCGCACTGGAGGAAGCCCCTCACCCGCTCGGGAAGCTGCAGAGCAAGTAAGCGAGTCTCGCGGCCGCACACCGCCTCCCGCAGCGCAGGGCGGGAGGCGGTGTGCGGCACGGCGAGAGGACACCCGTGCACCTCCGTGCCGGGTGTCCCCTCGCCGCCGCGATGAGCCGCACAAGGCGCCGCGCATCCGGCGGGAACCGACGAACACCGCCCAGGCAGCCAAGCACCCTTGCGTACACACGTGCCCCGTGACCACTGCAGCGCCCCTCCACCCAGCGCTACCGGCGTTGAAAGGACCCACGACCCGATGCCGCAACCCCTCACCCCCCGTTTCGGGATCATGACCGCCCCCTCGCAGATCGACTACCACGAGATCCTGCGAGTCTGGCGCGAGGCCGACGCCATCCCGGAGATCGAGCACGCATGGCTGTTCGATCACCTCATGCCGATCGGCGGCGACCCGAACGGAGTGACCTACGAAGGCTGGAGACTGCTCTCAGCCCTCGCCGCCCACACCAGGCGTCTGCGCATGGGCGTGCTCGTGACCAGCAACCGTATCCGCCCACCCGCCGTGCTGGCCAAGATCGCCGCGACCCTCGACGTCATCTCCGGCGGACGGCTCGACTTCGGCATCGGCGTCGGCTCACGCCCC
Organism: Streptomyces sp. NPDC002870; assembly: GCF_042888505.1. Taxonomy (NCBI): domain Bacteria; kingdom Bacillati; phylum Actinomycetota; class Actinomycetes; order Kitasatosporales; family Streptomycetaceae; genus Streptomyces; species Streptomyces sp. NPDC002870. The sequence goes on along the minus strand of NZ_JBIAPW010000039.1, from coordinate 73,885 downwards.
AGCTACCCCCTGGCCCGACGCGAGTACGAAGCACACGGCCTGCCCTTCCACGACGCAGCCCACGCCGTGGGCAGCCTCGCCGAAGCGTGCACGATCACCCGGCGGCTGTGGACCGAGAACGAACCATTCGACTTCCACGGCACCTACCACCACCTCACCGGAGCGTTCGGCAACCCCAAGCCCCTCCAACGCCCCCACCCGCCCATCCTCATCGGAGGACGTTCCTCCTCAACACTCCGTGTGGTTGCAGAGCACGCCGACCTGTGGAACGTCCCCGGCGGCGACATCGACGACGCCATCGACCGCAGCGCACTGCTGGACCGCTACTGCACCGAGATCGGGCGCGCCCCCGGCTCGATCACCCGATCCCTCCTGCTGCCGGTCTCCTACACCGACCCCGACAGCACCCGGGACACGATCGGCAGGGCAACCGAGGGCGGCTTCCAGCACATCATCCTCGGACTGCCCGCGCCCTACCCCGCCGACGTCGCACGGTGGGTCACCGACAACCTCATCGCCCCCTCGACCCACGACCGCAATCCTGTATCAACCGGGCAGCAGCAGTCGGCGATTCCTCAGCCCCAGCCTCTCTCCCCCGGGTCGCGAGAGTGAGACCGGCTGCCAGGGAACGAACGCGGCGCCGGCCTCGACGGCCGCGTCCAGGAGAGCGGCTTCCTGGCGGTCGACGATGTTGAAGTGGGCGGTGACGGCGGCGATATCGACGATCTCTCGCGCGGCGCGCAACTGGTCGGTGGTCACATTCGAAAGGCCGATGTGCCGGATCATGCCCTCCCGGCGCATCGCGTCGAGGGTGCCGACCTGGTCTTCGAACGAGGCGTCCTTCGCGTAGCCGCTGTGCAGGTAGTACAGGTCGACCTGCTCGGCGCCGAGGCGTCTGACGCTCATATAGACGCACTGACGGAGGTAGTTGCGGTTGCCGATCACGTCGAGCGTCCCGGACGACGGCCGCCTGCGCCCGGATGCCGGGTGACATGGCGACGGGCTTCAGCGTCGCTGGGGGGAGAGCGAGGCGCGCTCCCCCCAGAGGCCGTCGATGACCGGCGAAGTAGGGCTGCTCACAAGCGACATGGCGGCACGGCCTACCTGCGGAGTGATGGCCTCTCGGCGTTTGGGGTATTGCCTGTGGGCGGTGGCGTTGCCGGGAACGTTGCGTCGCAGTGGCGCTCCACCGTGTCCGCGAAGGTACGCGCGAGCGGGGAGAGCGCGTTCCAGCGGCGGACGGCCCAGCCGGTCCACAGGGCGGGTAGTTCGGGGACGGGGATGAGGCGCAGGTCGGGGTGGGCGGGCCCGTGCCAGGCGGGCAGGTCGGGGACGATCGCGTGGCCCAGGCCGAGTTCGGCCAGGAGGATAGCGGTGTCCCAGTCGGCGACGCTCGTGTCCGAGCGCGGGGCGATCCCCGCCTCGGTGAGCCAGGCGTCCAGACGGGACCGGGAGATTGCGTTCTCGGGCAGGGCGATCAGTCGGATGTCGGCCAACTCGGCCAGGTTGAGGCGGGACTTGGAGGCCAGGGGGTCGTCCGCGGCGACGGCGAGGACCCAGGGCAGTTCGACCACGGGGCGCTGCTCGATGCCGCGCACCGGTTGGTCGAGAGTGATCCACGCGAGGTCGAGTCCGCCGGCGAGGAGTGCGTCGAAGCAGCTGCGGCTGGAGTGAGTGGTCTCGAACTCCAGGCTCACCTTGGGATGTTGGCGACGGAAGACGACCACGGCCTCGGACATGAAGTGGCGCACGGTGGTGGCGCCGGTGGTGACGCGGACCGAACCGCCTTCGCCGCGCACCAGGTCGCGCAGGCGGCGCAGGGCGTGGTCGATGTCACCGAGTCCTCCGGCAGCGGCGGTGTGCAGGAGCTGTCCGGCGGGGGTGGGTATGACGCCGCGCGGGTGGCGCTCCAGGAGGGCGACGCCCGTTTCCCGCTCCAGGCGCTTGATGTGCTGGCTGACGGCGGACTGGGTGCAGGACAGGTCGCGGGCGACGGCGCTGAGGCTGCCGGTGCGGCAGACGGCGACGAAGACGCGCAGGTCGTCGAGGGTCATGAGGGGTGAAGCTACAGCTTGGGGGAGGGTAAGGAAACCCGAGGATTGACTTGGCAGTTGGTGGGACGGGACGATCTTGCCGGGCCCAGGGCGGCAACCCGGCCGAGCTCAGCGCATCGCTCCGGACGGTGTGCTGGGCGTGCGCCGGGTGCCGACCCTCCCCGTAGGCCAAGCCCACCTCCTACATGCGGATCCCTCGCGCCCCGGCGCTGGACCGTGCCCGGAAGGCGACCCTTGCAAGCTCTCGAAACAGCCGCCATCGCGGCCGCCGCTGTCGCGGCAGGCGGCATCAATGCCGTCGTCGGCTCCGGCACCCTGATCACCTTCCCGACGCTGCTCGCCTTCGGCTGGCCGCCCGTCCTGGCCAACGTCTCGAACACCATCGGCCTCGTGCCGGGCGTCCTCGGCGCCGCCTACGGCTACCGCCGAGAACTCAGGGGGCAGCGGCCGCGGCTGCTCAGACTCGGTGGCGCGGCACTCATCGGTGGACTCGCTGGCGCGCTGCTCCTCCTGACACTGCCAGGCGGCACGTTCAAGGCTGCGGTGCCTGTGCTCATCCTGCTCGCCTGCGCTCTGGTCCTGCTCCAGCCCCGCCTCACCGGGTGGCTGCAGCAGCGCAGCGGATACGGGAGCAAGGACGGGGGCGTGCCGGTGTGGGCCGGAGTGCTGGGGACAGCGGTCTACGGCGGCTACTTCGGCGCGGCCCAAGGCTTCCTGCTTATGGCCTTGTTCGGCACCTTCCTGCCCGATGACCCGCGGCGCCTGAACGCCGCCAAGACCGTCCTCGCCGCACTGGTCAACGGCGTCGCGGCGGCCGTCTTCATCGCGGTGACGGACGTGGACTGGGCAGCCGTGGGCGTGATCGCCCTCGGCTCCACCATCGGTGGTCTCCTCGGCGCCCGTGTGAGCCGCCGCCTGCCGCCCCACGTTCTGCGCGGCGTGATCGTCGCGGTCGGGGTGACCGCGTGCGTCGCCGTGGCCATATGACGATCGAGCGGCTGAAGGAGCCCTTCCATGACCCCGACCAGCGATCCGAGCCACGCGGCACGCCGCCTTCTGCGCGAGCTGGGTGCAGAAGAGCTCGGCCACCCCGGAGGAACCCTGTTGGCCCACCTCGACCGGGTACGGCACAGGCTCGTCCGTTGGAGCGCCCGCCCCGCGCTGCAGCTCGCCGGCCTGTGCCACGCGTTCTACGGCACCGGCGGCTTCGCCCCCGTCCTGTTGCTACCTCATCAGCGCGCACGCCTGCAGGACGTCATCGGTGCGGAGGCCGAGTCCATCGTGTACCTCTACGCGAGTTGTGACCGGCAAGCGACGTACGCAACGATCACCGACCACGCGATGCGCTTCCACGATCGATTCACCAGCTGCACCCGCGCACCCAGCCTGCAAGAGAAGAAGGACTTCGCTGAACTCACCACGGCCAACGAACTGGACATCGCACACGTCGACAGTGCTTTCCGCGAGCGGTGGGGCGGCGACCTGTCGGATCTGTTCACCAGGCTCCGCCCCCTGCTGAGCACTGCCGCCTGGCAGGACTGCGAGTCCGTACTGGGTGGTGCTCCGCGGTCGACCGCTGGGGAGCAGGTTTGAGCAGGAGCTACTGATTCGATGCCGACACCCGGGTCAGACCCGCAGGCGACCATCGCTGGCCGGCACGAGTCCACCCGGGGTGGACCACGATGGGAGGGTGCGCAGAGATGGAAGGCCAACGTCTGAGCAGTTGCAGCTTCACGGCGGGTCCAAGGGGCAGCGGCTCACGTGGGACTGAATGTGGGCGCCCAGTTCGTACTTATCGCGTAGCACCCTCCCAGAAGGACAGCGCCCCGTTCGGGGAGGGTCAGCGCGCGGTGAGGCGGAAACTCATCCGGCCGAAGCCCACCATGTCCCCGTCGTGCACGACGACCGAGCCGGTGACCCGACGCCCGTTGACAGTAGTGCCGTTGGTCGAGCCGAGGTCGCGCAGGATCCACAGGCTGCCCTGCCTGCTCAGTTCGGCGTGCAGTCGCGAGACCGTGTCATGGCTCAGCCGCAGTCCGTTGGCCGGGTCGCGGCCTATCCGCAGCGGGTACGGGCCGGGTTCGGGCAGCAGCAGCGGCGGGAGCTTCTCAGCCTGCCAGGCCCTGCGCAGCCGTACCGAGAAGGCGGACACGCGGCCCACCGCGGTGTACAGCCGCCGCGACCATCGGCCCTCGGTGCCGAGGTCGGCGGTGAGCGCCCGGAGTTCGTCGGGCCGGCGGGCGGCCAGGGCGAGTTCCATGCGCCGCATGAAGGTGTCTTGCGACAACTTGCCCTGGACCGCGCCCTCTCTGAGCACATCGAGGACACGGTCGCGCTCGGCATCCGAGAGCCGAGCGGGATACGTGTGGAACTCGTAGGAGGACGTCACATTCGAGATTGTCGGGCCGAAGACCCCGGGGTGTCCAGATGAAGCGGCTTTCCCGGACGCTGTCGGGACATTGCTGACCTGCGCGGAGGCTTTCGTTCCGTGACGCCGCAGGCGAGGACCTGAGGACCTGAGGAAAAAGCGCTGGACGGCTCCCCACCCAGCCGCCTAGCGTGATCGCGACGCCACGGACCGACGGAAGGAGGCGAGAGCAGTGCAGACCACACAACTCCCGCGCTCCCGCCCCGTCCACCGCGCGTTCGCTGTCTGACCGGGAGCGCATGCCGCACATCTTCCCGGAGGCTTCTCCCATGACCGAACTGGTCGTCCGCGCGCTCACCGAGAGCGACGCACATCTCTTCGACACCCTGCCCGACCCGCTCGGCGTCGGCCGCGCGCTGGCCCGTGCCACGCACCGGCCCGGCTGGAAGCGGGTCGCGCTGCGCGACGGCAGGGTCGTCGCGCGGGCCGCCTGGTGGGGCGGCCCCGATGACGAATCCCCCGTCAACGTCAACTGGTTCGACGTCGCCGAAGGCGAGGAGGAGGCGGGCGCCGAGCTGCTGCGCACCTCCCCGTTCCAGGTCGAGTACGTACTGATCCTGCCCGCCGGCTGGCGCGAGGACCCGGCCGCCCTGGCTGCCGGTGAGGCCAGGATCCGGGCCGCGACAGCGGCCGGCATGAAGGTCCTGGTGGAGCGGTACCAGTACCGCTGGACGCCGGAGTGCGGCCTGCCCGAGCGGCCCGGGCGGCTGGAGTTCCGGCCGGAGCCCGACGACGCCGTGATCTTCGACGTGCTGCGCCGCATCCACTCCGTCACGCTCGACGCGCACGCGCTGCTCGCCATCGACGAGGGCGGACCGGACCGGGCCGCCCAGGAGGAGCTGGACTTCTTCCACTGGTGCCCGTCGCCCCGCGAGTGGTGGCAGCTGGCGTACACGCCTCGGGGTGAGCTGGTCGGCATCCAGGTCCCGGCGCACAATCCGTCAGGCCCGTGCGTCGGCTTCATCGGCGTCGTGCCGGAGCAGCGCGGCAACGGCTATGCGTACGACCTGCTCGCGGAATGCACGCACTTCCTGGCCGAGCGGGGCGCGGAGTTCATCGCGGGCGCCACCGATCAGGGCAACTTCCCGATGGCCGCGAACTTCGCCAGGGCCGGGCATCCCATCGTGCAGGAGCGGATCCACTTCCTTCCCGGCTCGCAGCATTGAGCAAGCTCGGGGGTGTCCGTAAGCTCCGGACACCCCCGAGCTGATCGCGAGCCGCCGATGACGACGGAAGAGACGACGCAAGTGCTGCACTCCGAGCCACGGATCCGCGTCGGCGGCGGCTGGATATCCGCTCTCGTACTGGCCAACCTGGGCCTGTTCATGGCCTTTCTCACCCCGATCCAGATACTGCTCGCCGAGCAGATAGACGCGCTCGACCCGTCGGGCAAGGAGGTCGCGCTGGGCTGGGCGACGGGTGTCGGGGCGCTCGTCGCCGTGGTCGCCAATCCGCTCGCGGGGGCGCTCTCGGACCGTACGGTCGGGCGCTTCGGCCGCCGCCGGCCGTGGATCCTGGGCGGGGCTGTGGTGGGCGCGGTGGGACTCGCCGTGACCGCGGCGCAGACGACGGTCGTCGGGGTCGCGCTCGGCTGGTGCCTGGCGCAGCTCGGCCTGAACGCCATGCTCGCCGGCACCAACGCGGTGGTGCCGGACCTGGTGCCGGTGCGTCAGCGGGCGGCGGTCTCCGGGTTCATCGGGATTCCGATGACGCTGGGTCTGGTGGTCGGCGCGCTGCTTGTGACCACAGTGGTGACGGGGATCGCCACGGGCTATCTGCTGCTGGCCGCACTGACCGTGCTGTGCGCGGTGCCGTTCGTCCTGCTCACTCCCGACCCTCAAGTGCCGCTCCCCGCCCGGGAGCCGGTGCGGCTGAAGGACTTCGTCGTGAGCCCGCGGGTGTATCCGGACTTCGGCTGGGCCTGGGTCACCCGCTTTCTGGTGATGCTCGGCAATGCGATGGGCACGCTCTATCTGCTGTATTTCCTCAAAGACGCGGTGCACTACCCCGATCCGGACGAGGGCGTGCTGATCCTGACGCTCCTGTACACGGCGGGCGTGGTGGTGACGGCGGTGGCCGGCGGGGTGGTCTCGGACCGGCTGGGACGGCGCAAGGCCCTGGTGTCGGTGGGTTCGGCGCTGATGGCGGTGGCCTCGCTGATGCTGACGCTGTGGCACACCTGGCCGGTGGTGATGGGCGCCGCGGCGCTGCTGGGGCTCGGCTTCGGGGTGTACATCGCGGTGGACCAGGCGCTGATCACGCAGGTGCTGCCGCGGGCGGGCGACCGGGCGAGGGATCTGGGCGTCATCAATGTCGCCAACTCTGCGCCACAGGTCCTCGGCCCGGCGCTGGCCGCGCCGATCGTGGCGTACGCGGGCGGGTACGCCGGGCTGTATCTGACCGCCACGGTGGTGACGGTCCTCGGCGGGGTGCTGGTCTGGAAGATCCGCTCAGTGCCGTGAGTTCACTTCTGAGGCGCTGAGCGCTGGGCGGCGATGGCGTCCCGGTACCAGGCGTACGACGCCTTCGGGGTGCGCTCGAGCGTCTCGTAGTCGACGTGGACGAGGCCGAAGCGCTGGGAAGATCCTTCGACCCACTCGATGTTGTCGGTGAGCGACCAGGTGAAGTAGCCGCGTACGTCGACTCCCGCGCCGATCGCCTCGTGCAGCGAGCGCAGATGGGCGTCGAGGAAGGCGATACGACGAGGGTCGTCAAGGCCGTCGTACGAGCAGCCGTTCTCGGTGATGTACAGCGGCGGCAGGCCGTCGCCGAACCGGTCCTTCAGCCGTACGAGCAGCTCCCGCAGCCCGTCGGGGACGACCGGCCAGCCGAAGTCGGTGCGCTCGTCGCTCTCGATGTCCCGCAGCCCGAAGGGGAGTTCGGCGGGCATGCCGACGCCCGCGAAGTCCCCGAGCGCGTCGTTCGACGGCGCGCCGACGAGCATCGGGTGGTAGTAGTTAACTCCGTACCAGTCGAGGGGGGCGGAGATGACGGCGAGATCCTCTGCGACCGGTCCCGGCATCAGGGCGGCGAAGTTCTCGTCGGGGTAGCGGCCGGTCAGGATCGGGTCGGCGAACATCCAGTTGGTGATCGTGTCGTACAGCTCCGCGCCCAACCGGTCCTCCTCGCTCGTCCCCGCGGGCCACACGGGCGAGTGGGAGACGGCGATGCCGATGTTCGCCGCGCCCGCCGCGCGCAGGGCCTGGACGGCGAGGCCGTGGGCGAGCAGTTGGTGGTGGGCTGCGGGCAGCGCGTCGAAGAGGAGCTGCTTGCCCGGCGCGTGCTCGCCGAGGGCGTAGCCGAGCAGGGTGACCTCGGCCGGCTCGTTGATCGTGATCCACATCGGTACGCGGTCGGCGAGCCGTTCGGCGACCACGGACGCGTACTCGGCGAACCGGGCCGCCGTGTCGCGATTGAGCCAGCCGCCGGCCTCGTCCAGCGGGAGCGGGGTGTCCCAGTGGTAGAGGGTGGGCGCGGGCGTGATGCCGTGGGCGCACAGTTCGTCGACGAGCCGGTCGTAGAAGCCGAGCCCGGCGGCGTTCACCTGTCCGCTGCCGCCCGGGACGACGCGCGGCCAGCTGACCGAGAAGCGGAAGGCGTCCGCGCCGAGTCCGGCGAGCAGGGCCACGTCCTCGCGGTAGCGGGCGTGGAAGCCGGTGCCGCGCGAGGCGTCGGCACCGTCCTTGATCCGGCCCTGGGCGGCGAACGCGTCCCATCCGGAGGACCCCTTGCCGTCGGTGTCGGCGGCCCCCTCGGTCTGGAAGGCGGAGGCGGACGCGCCCCAGAGGAAACCGGGCGGGAACGCGGGCAGCGGCGGCGGCATCGACATGGTTCGTGACCTTAATGGGCCCAACGTCACTGCCTCTAGACCCCGATCTTGCCAGGATGTAGTTCGGCAGAGACTACGAGGGGACCGCCAGTGCTGTTCGAGGTGTGGGCGCCGCAGGCCGAGGACAAGGTGACGCTGTGGCTGGAGGGCGAGGAGCGCCCGATGGCGCGTGCCGAGGGGCGAGCGGGCTGGTGGCACGCGGAGGCCGACGCGGGCGACGGCGCGCGGTACGGCTTCGCGCTGGACGGGGGTCCCGTGCTGCCCGATCCGCGCTCTCGGCGCCAGCCGGACGGACCGGACGGTCTCAGCGCGGTGGTCGACCAGAGTGCGTACGAGTGGCGGCATGCGTGGGCGGGGCGTGGGCTCGGCGGCGCGGTGCTGTACGAGCTGCACATCGGCACGTACACCGCAGAGGGCACCCTGGACGCGGCGGCCGAACGGCTCGGCGAGCTGGCCGAGTTGGGAATCACGCATATCGAGCTGATGCCGCTGTGCCCGTTCCCCGGGGTGCACGGCTGGGGCTACGAGGGCGTGTCGCTGTGGGCTGTGCACGAGCCGTACGGCGGGCCCGAGGCGCTCAAGCGCTTTGTCGACACGGCGCACGGGCACGGCCTGGGGGTGGTGCTGGACGTGGTCCACAACCACCTCGGCCCGTCCGGGAATCACCTGCCCGCCTTCGGCCCGTACTTCACCGACACCCACCACACACCGTGGGGTTCGGCCGTCAACCTCGATGCCCCGGGCTCGGACGAGGTCCGTGCGTATCTGGTGGGCAGCGCGCTGGCCTGGCTGCTCGACCACCGTCTGGACGGCCTGCGTCTGGACGCCGTGCACGCCCTCGCCGACACCCGGGCGCTGACCTTCCTGGAGGAGCTGTCGACTGCCGTCGACGCGATCTCCGGCGAGACCGGGCGGCCGTTGTTCCTGATCGCCGAGTCGGATCTGTGCGACCCGCGGACGACGAGGCCGCGCGAGGCGGGCGGCCTCGGTCTGCACGCGCAGTGGAACGACGACTTCCACCACGCCCTGCACACCGTTCTGACCGGTGAGTCCCAGGGCTACTACGCCGACTTCGCCGCCGCTCCCCTCGCGGCCCTCGCCAAGACCCTCACCCGCGTCTTCTTCCACGACGGCACGTACTCGTCCTTCCGTGGCCGTACGCACGGCCGTCCGGTCGATGTGACGAGCACCCCGGCACTCCGCTTCCTCGGCTATGCGCAGACGCACGACCAGATCGGCAACCGGGCGCTGGGCGACCGGCTCTCGGCCAACCTCTCCCCCGGGCTGCTGGCGTGTGCGGCCGCGCTGGTGCTGACCGGGCCCTTCACGCCGATGCTGTTCATGGGCGAGGAATGGGGCGCCCGCACGCCCTGGCAGTTCTTCACCGACCACACCGATCCGGAACTCGCCGCGGCCGTACGGGCCGGCAGGCGGCGGGAGTTCGCGGCGCACGGCTGGGAGGCCGAGCAGATCCCCGACCCGCAGGATCCGCGGACCAGGGAGCGCTCCTGTCTGGACCGGGCCGAGCGGGAGCGGGAGCCGCACGCCCGGCTGCTGGCCTGGCACCGCGAACTGATCGCGCTGCGCCGTACGCAGCCCGATCTGGCAGACCCCGATCTGGCCGCGGTGAAGGTGGCGTACGACGAACAGGCGCGCTGGCTGGCCTTCCGGCGCGGCGATCTGCGGGTCGCGGTCAATCTCGCCAAGGATCCTGCCGCGATCCCGCTGGGCGGCGGCGGCCGGGTGCTGGCCGCCTGGGAGCCGGTCGAGGCGCCGGGCGCGGACGGTCTGCTGCACCTGCCGCCGGAGTCCTGTGTCGTCCTGGCAGACGACTGAAAACCCTTGCCTTCGAGCGGACTCAAACTTCTACTGTCGCTGCTATGAGGCAACGGAATCTGGGCAGGACAGGTCTGCGCGTCAGCGAGCTCTGTCTCGGCACGATGAGCTTCGCCGACGACGCGAGCGGACATCGCATCCTCGACGCCTTCACCGAGGCGGGCGGCACCTTCATCGACACAGCCGACATGTACGGACGCGGCGGCTCGGAGGAAATCCTGGGCCGCTGGCTCAAAGGCCGCCGCCGCGACGACCTGGTCGTCGCGACCAAAGTGTGGGGGCGAATGGGCGACGCACCCAACGACGGCGGGCTGAGCCGCAAGCACATCGTGGCGGCGGTGGAGGCGAGCCTGCGCCGTCTCCGCACGGACTACATCGATCTCTACCAGACGCATGTGTGGGATCCGACGACGCCGATCGAGGAGACCCTCGCCACGCTCGACACGCTGGTGAAGGCCGGCAAGGTCCGCTATGTGGGCGCCAGCAATGTGTCCGCCTCACAGTTGCAGCGCTCCCTCGACACGGCCCGGCACCGTGGGTGGGAGCCCTATGTGTGTCTCCAGCCCCTCTACAACCTGCTGCGCCGCGAGCTGGAGTGGGAACTGGCGCCATTGTGCGAGGCCGAGGGCGTCGGCGTCATTCCGTGGAGCCCGCTGTCGGGCGGCTGGCTGACCGGCAAGTACCGGCGCGGCATGGAGTCCGTGCCGGCCGACTCCCGGGAGGCCCGGTTCCAGGAGCGGTCGGGGAACGAGGGCTGGCGCGAGCGGGACACCGAGGACACCTGGCGGGTGCTGGACGCGCTGCACGAGGTGGCCGGCGAAGCGGGCCGTAGGCCGTCGCAGGTGGCGCTGCGCTGGCTGGCACAGCGGCCGGCGGTGACCGCGCCCATCATCGGGCCGCGTACGGCCGAGCAGCTGACGGACAATCTGGGCGCGGTCGGCTGGGAGCTGACGGCGGACCAGACGGCGAAGCTGGACGCGGCGAGCGCGCGCCCGCTGCCGTATCCGTACGACATGCTGGCGCGCCACAGTCACCACGACCCGCGCTGAGCACGGCCGAGCCGAGGGGCCGGGAAAGGGGCCCCGCTACTCCACGATCGCCATCTCACGCGAGGTGGTGTTCAGGCGGCGGCCGCCGTCCTCGGTGACCGTGACGATGTCCTCGATGCGGACGCCGAAGCGCCCGGGGAGGTAGATCCCCGGCTCCACGGAGAAGCACATCCCGGGCACCATCGGCCGCCCCTCGCCCTCGATCATGTACGGCGGTTCATGCGTGGTGACGCCGATGCCGTGGCCGGTGCGGTGGATGAACAGGTCGCCGTACCCGGCCTCTTCGATGATCTCGCGGGCGGCGCGGTCGATCTCCTGGCAGGCCACGCCCGGCTTCACGGCCTCGACCCCGGCCCGCTGCGCCTCCTGCACGACGTCGTGGACGTGCTGCTCGGCGGGGCTCGGCTCGCCGACATGGACGGTACGGGAGGTGTCGGAGCCGTAGCCGTGCTTGAGGCCGCCGAAGTCGAGGACGACCATGTCGCCGTGCTCGATGGTGCGGTCCCCGGCCTCGTGGTGCGGATTGGCGCCGTTCGGCCCGGAGCCGACAACGGTGAAGTCGACCTGGGAGTGGCCGAAGTGCTTGAGCAGCGCGGCGAGATCAGCCGCGACGTCCGTCTCCTTCCGGCCGGAGAAGCGGACCTTGAGGATCTCCTGGTACGTCGCGTCCGCGGCCGTGCCGGCCGCGGCCAGCCGCTCCAGCTCGGCCGCGTCCTTGACGGCCCGCAGCATCGGCAGCGCTTCGGTGAGCGATACGTACGAGCTCCCCGGCAACTCCTTCTGCAGGCCGAGCAGATGCATCGCCCAGGCGTTGTCGCTGATGCCGAAGCGCCCGTCCACATCAAGCAGCGGCGCGGTGACGGCGTACGGATCCTTGCCGTCGGTCCAGTCCCGCAGGGTCAGGGCGGCCGCGCCGTCGGCCCGCTCGGCGTCCGGGGCCTCCAGCGTGGGGACGACGAGGACCGGGTCCTGGCCCGCGGCGAGAACGAGCAGGGTCAGTCGCTCGGTGATCGCGGGCCGGTAGCCGGTGAGGTATGTGAGGTCGGGGCCGGGCGCGACCAGCAGTCCGGCGAGCCCCGCCTCGGCTGCGGAGTCGGCGGCGCGGACCATCCGGGCCTGGTAGTCGGCGGCGGTGAAGGGCGCGGGCGTCGTGGACATGGGGCCATCCTGCCCGCAGCTCGTGGGGCGCGCGAACTCAGTCCTGGCCCTTGGCCACCAGCCGCTCGAGGAGTTCCTGAAACTCGTCGCCGACCACGATCCGCAGTCCCTCGCCGTCCTCGTCGTGGTCGCTGAGCTGGGTGAGCGTGCCGTCGCGCCACCAGTAGACGTACGGGCTGATGGCGCCGGGCGTGTCGGCGTAGCCGGAGGCGGCGAAGGAGGCCATGGCGTTGAGGGCGGGGATCATCCCGGCGTCGTGGATGGCGTGGAAGGCGAGCTGGTGCCGGAAGGGCATGGCCACCAGCGCGCCGTCGGCGGTGAGCTGCTGCCCGGTGACCTGTCGTACGACGCTGTCCAGCGCCAGGACCCGGCTGGCGGTGTAGAAGGAGTCGCCGAGGACCACTTCGAAGCGCATGCCCTCGGCGTCCTTGACGGTCTCGTGCCCCTCGACGGGCAGTCCCCTGAGGTTGTAGAGCGCCTGGTCGCGCAGGTACTGGACGTCGCCGAGGGGTTCCAGGGCCTCGTCGGTGAGCATCATGACGCTCTCCGGGAGGTCGAGCGCGATGATCTCGTACAGGCCGGGGGCGAGGGGGCGTGCGTAGCCGAAGTTCTCCGGGTTGAAGCCGTCGCGGCCGACGACGCGGGGGTAGAGCTGGGCGCGGATCTGCTCGGTGGGCAGGGTGTCCAGCGCGGAGGGGGCGTCCATGGTGCGCAGCACCATCCCGACGTGCTGGCGGACGAGTTCGGACCAGGACCGCGGCCCCCGGTCGTCGTTGTGGCAGACGGCGGCGAGGTTGGCGAGGCCGAACTGGCGGCCGGCGCTGTCCGTCACCACGTCCGCGTAGACAGTCACCTCCAGGCCCGATTCAGCGAAGGCTTCGCGCACCTGGGCGCGGAAGCGGGTGCCCTCGTCGGCCGAGAAGAAGGAGAACTCGGGGTCCCGGGGTGCATCGCGTCCGTCGCGCTTCGGCCCTCGCCGGAACAACCCCACGTCAACCGCCTTCGCTCGTTCGCTCGCGTGCCAGGGCTTCGAGCGTACCGACCCCGTCCGGCTCCTTCGCCGCGGGCCGGGGGCGTGCGGGGGGCCGGGGCGCAGCCGCGGGGCGCGCGGGGGGGTACGGCGTCTGGGGCGTGCGGTGCGGGCCAGGGGCGTGGCCGCGGGCCGGAGCGTGCGGCGGCCCTCGTCGCCCCATGGGCACTACGGGGACTGCGTGACCACGAAGTCGGCGCGGTTGCGGCCGCGGGCCACCAGCCGGGCGTTGGGCTCGTCGGAGTCGTGGACCCAGCGCTCGGCGTACTGCCGCTGCTTGCCGAACCGCACATGCCGGTCGACCAGGCGGCTTACGCGCACGGCGTCGTCGATCTCCAGGTACCAGACCTCGTCGAGAAGGGGCCGGACCTGCGCCCAGGGGCCTTCGTCGTGGAGAAGGTAATTCCCCTCGGTGACGACGAGCGGGACGTCGGGGGCGACCGCGATGCTCCCGGCGATCGGCTCCTCGAGGGCCCGGTCGAAGGCGGGTGCGTAGACCGTGGCGTCCGCTGCGGGGGCACGCAGCCGGGCGAGCATGGCGGCGTATCCGGCGGCGTCGAAGGTGTTGGGGGCACCTTTGCGGCCGGCGCGGCCGAGGCGTTCGAGCTCGGCCTGGGCGAGGTGGAAGCCGTCCATGGGGACGAGGACGGCGAGTCCGTCGAGGGCGTCGACGATGTGGGCGGCGAGGGTCGACTTCCCGGCGCCCGGGGCTCCCGCGATGCCGAGGACGAGGCGCCGACCGGGGACGGCGAGGGCGCGGGCGCGGTACAGGACGTGCGGTGGGTACTGCGGCGGAGGTGGTGCATGCATGGTGCGCATTGTTCCATCGCGTTGATCGATCTTCGTCATACGTATAACGTGAGCGCATGTCCTACATCGCCCTGGTCACCCTCGTCGTCCGTGACTACGACGAGGCCATCGCCTTCTACACCGACGCGCTCGGCTTCGAGCTGGTCGAGGACACCGACCGCGGGGACGGCAGCCGCTGGGTGGTGGTCCGCCCACGCAGGGCGGGCGACGGCACCGCGCTGCTGCTGGCCCGTGCCAAGGGCGGGGCCCAGAACGCGAGTGTGGGCGCGCAGACGGGCGGCCGGGTCGGCTTCTTCCTGCACACAGAGGACTTCGCGGCCGACCACGCGAGGATGACGGCGGCGGGCGTGCGCTTCCTGGAGGAGCCGCGGCACGAGACGTACGGCTCGGTGGCGGTCTTCGAGGATCTGTACGGCAACCGCTGGGACCTGCTGCAGCCCAAATAGCGTCTGGCCGCATGACCGAACGTGCCCTCGAGTCCCTGCGCCGGCGACCGCGCTTGGCGGATGCGACCCGCACCGCGCGCACCGTACCTCCGTGCGCGACATCCCGTGCGAGCGGTCCTCGATCAGCTCGACCGCGTCCGTGTCCTCGGGCCGAAAAAGCTCGGCCAGCCGCATCTCATTCAACCCAACGGCCTCAGATGGCCGGCATCGCGGAGATGCTGTTACTCACGCGCTCGGGGACCCGGACGCTGACTTGCCGGGCGAGGACGCCCCGATCCCTGACGCTCAGCGCCTATCTCGCCGTCGGCCGGGCCTTTCGGAGTCCAAGGCGGCGCCGACCGCACGGCCGAGCTCGTCGAACGCAAGCCGCGTGGCGCCATCGAGTTGGGAGTGGGCGACCAGGCCGCGGCGATGGACGGCGATGTCGTACGGGATGGTGTGCACGCTCCGCACCCTGCCTTCGAACCGCCCGCCCGCCGTCCGGACATCGCCGCTCGCCGGGCCGTCCACGTCTGACAGGACGACCGTCGCCTTGCGTATGAGGCGCTCGTATCCGTGCCCGGACAGCCAGTCCAACTGGCCTTGGACTGCGTCGAGGTGCTCCTGCCGGGCGGTCGTGGTGACGACCACGTGCTGGACTTCGCCGAGCAGGCTGCGCAGGCTGTCGCCGGGCGGCAGGAAGGTGCCGACGGCGTCCACGACCACCGTGCCGAACGACCTGAGCCAGTCGACGGCCCGCCGGACGGTCGAGGTGTCCAGACGTACGACCGCGTTGGCGGGCACCAGCCCGTACAGGAACTGCGCCCCTCGGGAGTCGGCGAGCGTGGCCCAGCCGTTGGCGTAGGACGGCATGTGTCCGGCACCGGCCGGGAACTGGGCGGTGACGGCTGAGGGGTCGGCGTCGAGCAGGCGGTATCCGAAGACGCCCAGCAGTCGGTGCACCGGCAGCATGAAGACGGGTTCCCGCCCACCGCGTCCCGCGGTCGCCCTCGCTGAGAGCGCGGACGCGAGCTGCACCGCGACGGTGCTGCGCCCGGAGCCGTGATGGGGGCTGATGACAGCGACGCAAGGGCCGGGCAGACCGGCACGTGGCTGCAGTACGGCGGACGAGGGACGGCGTGTCAGGCGCTTCAGCCCGCGTGGCGGCTGGACGGATCCCGGAAACAGCTGCCACTTCCGGGAGTTGGCGCCGACACGGGACGGCGTCTTTTCGGTCGGCGGCTCCTGGCGCGTCACGGGGACCTGCGCGCCGAACGGTTCCCGGCGGCCTGTAGTACGTGGCCGCTTCCGGAGGAGCTCTGCGTCGTCGATCAGTTCCAGCGCGGAGGGGGAGAGCCAGGCCCGGAGCCGGGGGGCGACGGCGTGCTGCCGCGGCATCCGGTCGCGCAGCAGCGCGAGGACGCCCACGGCCGTGGGAGGTGCGTCGGCCGGGCCGCGCAGACAGCGGTCGATCAGAGCGTGGACTGCCGGATCCACCGACGAGGGGGGCAAGGACAGGGACCAGTCGGCCTCGTCGAGGCCCTGCAGGCTGCCGTCGTACTCGGTGTAGCGGGGCGCCGGCCAGTCGTCGCCGAGCGCCGCATGGGCAAGGATCGCCGCCAGCGCCCTGAGGTCGTCCGCGGGCTGCGCCGGCTCCGCGTCCGGCTGCGGCGGCTGTCCGTCGACGGTCGCACGATGCCAGCCGATGATGACGGGGTTGTCGCCGGTGAGCAGTATGTGCCGGGGTGACAGGCGGCCGTGGACGACACCGACGCTGTGGCTGTGCGCCAGCGCGGAGGCGAGGCGCTGACCGAGGATGAGCGTGGCGTCGACGCCGAGCGACCCGGCTGCGGAGACGACCTCGGCCAGATGCAGAGCTCTGCCTCCGGAGCGGGTGGTGACCGGCGAGGCAGCCGTCCAGAGGCGGGCCGCGTTCGCCTCATGGTCGAAAAGGGCCGGCAGGCAGGCGTGATCGAATCTGCCGAGAGCGGTCGCCTCCACGAGCACAAGCTGATTCGAGCTCTCGGCAGTCGAACTCTCGGTATCGTCGGACCAGTTGGGACTTGCACGGCGAACGGCCGCTCTGAAGCCGTCGGCGTTGCGCCCGAGATAGACGCTTGTGAGACCCGAGGCCCGGTTGCTGCGACCCGAGGTCGGCGCCCAGCCCAACAGGTCGTAGTCGCCGACCTGTTTGGGGTCCCGTGCCGTGAGCTGCTGCCAGGGGAATTCCGGCCGGGGGCTGGACGAGAACCCCACGTAGGGCATGTGGAGATAGAACGCGTTCCGTCTTCTGCGGGGTTCCTCCTCCAGCACGATCGGCGGTTCGTCCCAGTCCGGACCCGCAGGAACCGTCAGCCCCAAGCGCTGCAGCAGGGCCGAGCCGAGCCAGGCGAAGCTCTGCGCATGCTCCGGAAGGAGGTCGGTGCCGTCCGGGCGGTTCAGCCATGCCGCGAACTCCGGTGCCTGTCCGATGAGTTCACCGATCAGGACCGACACCTGGCGGGCCGTCTCGACGACCTCGGGGGTCGGCACCGCGTCCAACAGGATGTCGGCAGCCTCATCGGTGAACGAGAAGACCCGCTGGCTGTGCCGGAAGCTCCTGGTGCCCCGTGGTGCGGCGGCATCGGGCGGCGCGTTCTCCGCCAGGCGCATCAGCCCGCCGAGGAAGACCTCCGACAGGTGCGCCGTCGTGGCGCTCCAGGGAACGGCTTCGGCGACCAGCCGCATCACCGGCACCGTGAGGGGCGCGATGGCGGCGAGATGCGCCGCGAGCCGGTACGCCTCCGGGGACGCGGTCCGGCGGAACTGCCGTACCGCCTGATCGCTCGACACCTCGGTCGGCTCGATGCTCGCGTGGGCGGCCTGGGGATCCCACAGCGACAGTACGCTGCTCGATCCGCCGGCCACGATCGTACGGGCCCAGGCGGCCAGCTCTCGTGGCTTCGGTTCGAGGACCGGGACGGCGCTGCCGGTGAACCGGCTCAGTTCGGGCGGCAGCAGCGTGTCCCGGACGCGCCACTCGCTGTTGGCGGCGCCCGGATGCGGGACGTGGACCGACCAGCGCCGTACAGGCAGCGCCGAACCCGCCCACATCCGCGGGGGCAGCGCATGGATCACCGCGGTGGGTCCGTACGAGGCCCACCGGGCGAGTTGCTCCTCCATCGCACCCGTACGCCACTCGGGGCTCGCGCCGTCCGAGATGACGAGGGTCATGGTGCGTCCGGACGGGTCGACGAGTACCGCAGGCCGCAGCAGGCTCTGTGACGCCCCGAAGGGCCGGGGGGACAGCATCGGCGTCCGGCCGTCCCCAAGCCTCAGCCCCCACGTGCGGATCTGGCGGAAGGCCCCCAGCCGTTCGAAGAGCGTATGCAGTTCGGTGCAGAGCTGCTGCCACAGGAGCATCGATCCGCTGTCGTCGACGATGAGCGACAGATCCAGCCAACGCTCCCTTCCAGGACGCGTGACGACATCCAGGACGCCGGTGTGCGCGATCCGGGCGGCCGTGGCGGCCTCGTCGATCTCGTGCCGGCGGGGGTTGGGCCGATAGCGCTTCAGCGGACGGAGCGCCCGTGCCGTCACCAGCGAGCCGGACAGGGAGCGGGGGTGCGCGATGCGGATGGAGAGCGCTCTGGGGGGTTCCGGGGCGGGCTGCGGCTCGGGTGCCTGGCCTTCACCCTCGCCTTCACCTTCGGCACCGGCATCCGAGAAGGGGTCACTGTCGTCGGCGCCTGCGGCATCTCCGGAGTCGTCGTCCGCCTCGCCTTCGGCTTCGGGCAGCTCAGGTGCCGCATGAAGTTCAGACGGCGGCGCCTCCTCGTGTGGGGGCGGCGGATGCACGGGCGGGGACGCGGCACCCGCACCGGTCTCCTCGGCGGCCGGGGCGGCGGCGTCCCCGCTCTCCCGCATCAGCGCCAGCGCGAGCGGCGCGTTCTCTCCTTTGGGGACGCGCTCCGCGAGCCACAGCACCTCGGCCAGCTCCTCGGCGGTCGTCTGCTCGCCGAGGAGCTGGAGGATGCGAAGGACCCGCTCCGGCATGCCTACACCGCTCCGCCCAGTTGGTGGAGCACCGCTTCGAGCAGTCCCTTGGCGTCGAGATCCACGCCGCCGAGGCGGAGATGCGCCGCGTTGAGCAGCTGATCGGTGGCCAGTTCCCCGGGGGCGCGGCGCGCCAGGAACAGCCGGATCAGATCGTCCACCCGCGACACCGCGTCGGGGCCGAGGTGGGCGGCGACGATGGCGCGCAGCCGGCGTTCGTCGGGGTCGGGCAGGTCGAGGCGCAGACAGCGCCGCAGGAACGCGGGAGGGAACTCCCGCTCGCCGTTGCTGGTGATCACCACGACGGGGAACTCGCGGCAGCGGACGAGGCCGCCCACCACCAGTTGCGGGTCCGCTCCGTGGACGGTGTGCACAAGAGCCTGGTCCTGTCCGAGGGGCAGCCGCGAGAGTTCGGGGATCTCGAACTCCCCCTCCTCGAAGACGGTCAGCAGATCATTGGGCAGGTCGACGTCGCCCTTGTCGAGTTCGTCGATGAGCAGCACCCGGGGATGCCCGCCCGGTACGAGGGCGGTGCCGAGCGGGCCGAGCCGGATGAACTGCCCGATGTCCGGCGGCTGCGCGCCCTGGTCTCGGCTCAGGCTGGTCTCCCGCAACCGTCCCACCGCGTCGTACTGATACAGCGCCTCGGCCAGCGTGGACCGGCTGTTCACCGGCCAGCGCAGCACCTTGCCGAGCGCCATCTCGTGCGCGATGGCGTACGCGAGGGAGGACTTTCCCGTCCCGGGATGCCCGGTCACCAGCAGCGGGCGGCGCAGGTGCAGGGCGGCATTGACAACGTCGATCTGCGGCTGGTCGATGAGATAGGGGCGGTGCGGATCGGTCGGCGCCGCACCGGGCTGCTCCATGTCGTCATGGCCGAACCTCCGCCAGGGAGGCGGCTCGGGCATTACGACCTGGCGTACCTGGCCGTCGCCCCGGAAGAGACGCCAGCCGTCGCTCTCCGGGCGCTGCCGCGTGTCTGTCACTCCGCTCATGGGGTGGGCTCCTCGACGGTGGGATCGATCCAGAAGGGACGCGGGGGCGGACGCGAGGCGTCGTCCCAGACCAGTGCGGGGACGAGGGTGGCGGTCCCGGTCGTCCCCTCGCTCTCGGCGAGGGCGCGGGCCCGGTGTCGGCGTACGCGGTGGGGCAGGGTCCGCACCGGCCCGTTGAGCAGCAGCGCGGTCAGCTGGTCGCTGGGCGTGCCGTGCGTGGCCTGCCGGTCCCAGACGACCACGGGTACGCCGAGGACCAGGCATACGGCCCGCAGGGCGGCCCGGTGCTGCGGCGGGCAGTCGATGATGACGCGGGCCACGGCGAGATCGGCCTTGAGCAGCCCGTACACCTGACGGGGCGTCGTGTGCCGGTGGTCGAGGCGCAGCAGTCCGCCGCGGTCGATCTCCGCCCAGCGCGACCGCCAGTGCTGCACGGACTCCGGTGCCCGACGGCGCACTTCGGGGCAGCGGACGACCACGGCGTACTCCGCGCCCAGGACGAGTGGGACCTCGTAGGGGGACGCCTCGTTCTCCCACTGGTCGACGGCCACGTCCAAGTCCTCTGGGTCGAGCAGGACTTCGACGAGCGGCACCACGGCGGGAGGGCCGGCCGACGCGGTCTCGCGGACGAGGACGCGGTGCAGCAGACGGACGATCTCCGCGCATTCGTGTGGCTCGTCGTCGGCCACCACCTGTCGCTCGGTACCGCTGCTTCCGGTTCCGGGGTCGTACCAGGCCTCGCAGCGGTACGTCTCCGCCGAGCAGCGGGTGAGCCGGACGGTCAGCCGCGGGCTGGGCGGACCGGTGCGCTCGCGCCGCCGCCGCGCCCAGTCGGCGCCGTCGTCCCGGCGCTCGCTCAGCGCCTCCCGCGCCACCCCGAGCCGGTGCGCCACCTGCTCGGACCACTCCCAGAAGTCACGCATCTGCTTCGGCCCGCAGGTGGCGGCCAGATACTCCACCGCACGCAGCAGAGCGGGGACCCGTGGTGATCCGTCGGGTACGGGTGCGCTGTCGCCCCAGAACTCCTCAAGCGCCGCGATCAGCCGGTCCACGTCGATGGCGGTCGTGGCATCTGTGGCGCTCGTGGTCATGGTGTCGGACGCCTCGTGGTGCGGCGGATCTGCGAGCGCGGGCGGTTCGTCGAAGAGCGTCGTGTGCGGAAGGGCTTCGCGTGCCGCTTCCGGGAAGCGGCCTCGTACGTCCTTGGACAGCAGGTCCAGGAGCCATGCGTGCTCGCGGACGGACAGCAGCCCGGGGATGAGGGCGGCGCGGCCGAACGCCAGTAGCTTCTGGGCATTCGCCCGGTCGCCGGCCGGCAGTCCTTCTGTGAAGGTGGCGATCGCCCGGTGCCGGGTGAGCAGGATCTCCACGATGTCGTCGACGGAGGGAACGGCCTGCGTGGTGTCCAGGTCCAGTTCGTCGGCCAGCCGACGGCCCTGCTCGGTGCGTTTGCCGGGGTCGGCGAGCAGACCGGCCACCAGGGCGGTGAGACTGTGCCGGGTGGCGGGGTCCACCGGCGCGAGAGGCCGTCCACCCGGCGGGGCGGGAGGGGGCACGGCCGCGAGTTGCGGCGTACCGGCGTGTAACTCGGCCTGAATGGCCTGCCAGGGAAGGACGATGGTTCTGCGGATCACCTGGGCGGAGGCGAACCGGCCCGTGGGCGGTTCCATGACACCCAGGACGATGCCGACCGCCGCCTCTTGGTCCTCGCACCAGAGCGGGCCGCCGCTGTAGCCCGGCCCAATGGCCGCTCCTCGCAGCTGGGAGTCGACGAAGCCGAGCCACTCGTCACAGGACTGCACGGAGCCGTCGGCATAGGTGAAGGGCTGGCCGCCCGCGTACCACGCCCGTACCTCCTGGCCCTGGGCCATCTTCGCCCAGTCCATTGGCCGTACGGACGCCGGTGCGCCGCCCGCCAGTTCCAGGAGTGCGAGGTCGCCGTACCAGGTGGCGTCCCCGGTCCGCGCGGGCCGGGGTGGAGCAGCGCCCGAGACCGTACAGCGGGCGGGTATCCAGGTGACGGTGCGGGCGGCGAGCGGGGCACAGGACTCCCCGGCGGGGAAGGCCACCTCGACCGGCTGGCCCGTCGGCTCGTCCTGCGCGAACCAGTCCCGGCCGAGGGCCTCGTTGACTACATGGGAGCAGGTGAGGACGCGGCCCTCACCGAGGTAGACGCCGCTGCCGACCACCTTGCCGCGGGCACCGCCGAGCACGGAGACCAGGGAAGGCCGGGCCCCCGCGTCCCCCGTACGCAGCCATCGCCGCCCCTTACCGCGCATGGACACCGGACGGGGAGCCGGCGGACGTGTCGGCAGACGCGGCGGCCGGGACCTGCGCGGCCGAAGGAGACAGATGCCAGTTCGCGGTGATCGTCATGGTGGCCTCGCCGGTGGCGCCTACCACGCCGAGCTTCAGGTCCTGGCTGACGCGCAGTCCGAAACTGACGGACAGTTCGTCGGGAGCGTCCGGCACGGCGGCGACGGTGTCGTGCACGCGCTGCAGCAGGGGCACCAGCGGAGCGAGCAGCGCGCTCAGCGCTCCCTCGGTGGCTGCCACGACCCGCGCGCCCCTCGCCACCGGACGGGACCTGCCGAACCCGGGCACCGCCTCCTCGTCGTCATCGGTCCCGTCCTCTGGGCCCGCGAGGGAGGCCGGAAGGGGATCGAAGACCTGAAGAGCAAGAAGTGTCCCGTCTTCGAAGGCGAATTCGACGAAGTCAGCCATTCGGACAGTCTGCCCGAAGAGCCCGGGCAGGGTGGGTCAGTCCGCGAGATCTGATCGTCTTCCAGCTCGGTGCGAGCACCTATTACGAGAGCGGATCTTGGTCTTGGGGTGACCAGGCACATCCGACCACCCCTCCACGGGCAATGGACGCGCAGTCGGCACCCGTGGGCACGCAATCCCGTGTGCGCCCAGCGTCAGTCCTCGTCCGGCGTCAGCCGCAGGGAGATGCTGTTGATGCAGTACCGCTGATCGGTCGGGGTCGGATAGCCCTCGCCCTCGAAGACGTGGCCCAGATGCGACCCGCACCGCGCGCACCGTACCTCCGTGCGCGACATCCCGTGCGAGCGGTCCTCGATCAGCTCGACCGCGTCCGTGTCCCTCGGGTCGTAGAAGCTCGGCCAGCCGCAGTGCGACTCGAACTTCGTGTCGGAGCGGAAGAGCTCCGCGCCGCACGCCCGGCAGGAGTAGACGCCCGCCGTCTTGGTGTCCGTGTACTCACCGACGAACGCGGGCTCCGTGCCGGCCTTCCGCAGGACCTGGTATTCCGCGGGGGACAGCTCCGCGCGCCACTGCTCGTCCGGCTTTTCGATGTCGTACGACATGAGAACGGCTCCCTCAGTTCGACAGGCTGGCCGGGTCGAGCTTCTTCAGGATGTCCGGACCGAGGTCCGTGACGTCGCCCGCGCCCATGGTGAGAACCAGATCACCGGGCCTCGCCATTCCCGCGACCACGTCCGGCACGGTCGCCTTGTCGTGCACGGCCGTCACTTCCGCGCCCGCCGCGCGCGCCGCGTCGATGATCAGGGCACTGGTGATGCCCGGGATCGGGTCCTCGCGGGCCGGGTAGATGTCGAGGACCACGGACGCGTCGGCCAGGGCGAGGGCCTGGCCCATTTCCGTGCCGAGTTCCTGGGTTCGGGAGAAGAGGTGGGGCTGGAAGACGACCAGCAGCCGGGCGTCCGCCGCCGCGCCGCGCATCGCTTCGAGGTCGGCGGTCATCTCGGTCGGGTGGTGGGCGTACGAGTCGATGACCTGGACGCCCGCGGCCTCGCCCTTGAGCTGGAGGCGGCGCTTGACGCCGGTGTACTTGCCGATGGCCGACGCGAGGTTGTGCGCCGGGATGCCGAGCGCGACGCCTGCGGCGAGTGCGGCCACGGCGTTGTGCGCGTAGTGGCGGCCGGGGACCGAGACCGTGAAGGTGAGGAACTTCCCGTTCAGCAGCACCGTGACCTCGCTGGTGAGGCCGCGCGGGGTGACCTTGTGGACACGGACGTCCGCGGACTCCGCCTCGCCGTAGGTGACGACCTTCAGCGTGGACAGGTCGCGGATACGGGAGGTGAGCTCGACGGCGCCGGCCTGGTCGGCGGTGATCACCAGTGTGCCGCCCGGGACGACCTTGCCGACGAACGTCTCGAAGGAGTCGTAGATCTCGTCCATCGAGGCGTAGTTGGCGTGGTGGTCGAGCTCCACATTGAGGACGATCGCGACCTCGGGGTCGTACTTCTGGAAGCTGCGGTCGCTCTCGTCGGCCTCGGCGACGAAGATGTCGCCCTCGCCGTGGCGGGCGTTCGTGCCCGGTCCGGCGAGGTCGCCGCCGATGGCGTAGGCGGGGTCGAGGCCCAGCTCGGTCAGCGCCACGGCCAGCATGGAGGTGGTGGTCGTCTTGCCGTGCGTACCGGCGACGGCGATCGAGCGCAGGCCGGTCATCAGCGAGGCCAGCGCGTCGGAACGGTGGACGACGGGGACGGACAGCTCGGCGGCGCGTGCCAGCTCCGGGTTGTCGGGACGGATGGCGCTGGAGACGACCACGCAGGTCGCATCGTCCGCGAGGTGCGAGGCCGCGTGCCCGATGTGAACGGTGGCGCCCAGCGCCCGCAGGGCCTCTGCCGTCGCCGACTCCTTGGCGTCGCTGCCCGCGACCTTCGCTCCGCGCTGGGCGAGGATCTTCGCGATGCCCGACATTCCGGCGCCGCCGATGCCGATGAAGTGCGGGCGTTCCATGGCGCTAGGGACGGCGGGTGCCATGCGTGTGTCTCCCCAAGATGTACGAGCAAGATCAGCGAGCAAGATCAGCGAGCAAGGCTCACCGGTTACGTGCGAGGGTCCAGCCTATTCGCTGTGCGCGAATAGCTTGAGCACCGGTACGCCGACCTTGTGACGGGCCCTGGAGGCCCAGTCCCGGTGGAAGAACTCCTCCACATAGTGCGGCGCGGTCAGCACGATCACTTCGTCGGCGCCCGACTCGTCGACGGCGGCCTTCATCCTGTCCAGCGGATGGTCCTCGACGACCTGGCCCACGGCCTCGCAGCCGGCGGCCCGCAGCGCGGCGAGCGAATGGTCCAGGGCGCGCTCTGCGGGGGCCTTGGCGGCCCGCCCCTCCGGCTCCTCGCCCTCGCGGACGGCTTCCTTCAGTTCGCCGATGGCCACGTCGTCGATGGCTCGCAGCAGCACATCGGCCTGGTCGCCGCGGGGCTGCATCAGCACGAAGAACGAGACAGCCTCATCACCGTGCAGGGTGGTGACGAATTCCACGTCTTCGGAGGTCAGGGGCTTCTCGATCATCAATACGCTTGTGAACACGGCAGGCAGCCCTTCTGCGGAACCATCCCCCGTGCCCGCACGGGGTCTGCGAGACTAAGTGTGCCCGGCCGGAGCATCGGCCGAAGCTAACCGGAACGACAAATTCCGCTGATTGTCAGATGTGACGGTAGCGGGTGAACAGGAACCCCGCCTCTTCCAGTACAGAAGCCAGGGCGAACCTCTCCGGAACGGCCAGCGCCGGGCCGCCCGCGATCCGCTGTGCGTCACCTGCCGTCAGCATCGGCGACACAGTCAGGCACAGCTCGTCGAGTACCCCGGCCGCGACGAACTGCCCCAGCAGCCGCGGCCCTCCCTCGGTGAGCAGCCGCACCAGACCGCGCTGCGCCAGTGCTCGTACCGCTCTGGCAGGCTCCACCCCCGGCCCGTCTCCGGCGATCACCACCTCCGCGCCCGCCTTCTCCGCCGCGCGGATACGGTCCGGGGGCGCCGCGGCCCCGGTCAGCACCAGCGTCGGGACGAGCGGCTCGGCGAACAGCGGGAGCGAATAGTCGAGGTCGAGCGAGGCGCTGACCACGGCGATCGCGGGCGCGGGGCCCTGACCGGCCGCGGCCCGCCGCTGCGCGAAGGCCTCCCGGGCGCGGGCCGGGCGGTAGCCCTCCAGGCGTACCGTTTCCGCGCCCACCACCACCGCATCGGCGAGTCCCCGCAGCGTGCCGAAGATCCGCATGTCGGTGTCGGACGAGATGGGCTGGGAGCGCCCCTCGTGCTGGGCGGCCCCGTCCAGGGAGGAGACCATGTTCGCCCGCAGCCAGGCCCGGCCCGCGCCACCGGCCCCTCCCCCGGACCCGGTCTCTTCGACGGGATACGCGTAGGCCTCGGCCAGCTCGTCCAGGGACCACTCCCGGTCCACGGCGGCTGTCTGGTCGGTCACAGGGAGCAGACGGCGCATGCGTTGAAGTCTGGCACGGCCCTTACAGTTGGGAACTGTGTCGACCAGTGCCATAACCGAAGCGGCCCCGCTGTCCCTGTGCGCCCGCGAGCCTCATGTCCCCGCCGACCGGCTGGTCGCCGAGATGGTGCCGCCGCCGCGCTTCGACTCGGTGCGCTTCGATACGTACGTCCCCGACCCGAACCAGCCCAGCCAGAGCGAGGCGGTCACGGTCCTCGCCTCGTTCGCGGCGGGCCTCGGCGGGGCGCACGCGAGCGGATCGGGCCGGCGCAGGTGGTTCGCCAGGAAGCCCGCGGCGCCCACCGGACCGCGCGGGGTCTACCTCGACGGCGGCTACGGCGTCGGCAAGACGCATCTGCTCGCCTCGCTGTGGCACGCCACCCCGGCCGACCCGTCGCTGAAGGCCTTCGGCACCTTCGTGGAGCTGACGAACCTCGTCGGCGCACTCGGCTTCCAGCAGACCGTGCAGACCCTCAGCGCGCACCGGCTGCTCTGCATCGACGAGTTCGAGCTGGATGACCCGGGCGACACCGTCCTCGTCTCGACGCTGCTCGGAAAGCTGGTCGACGCGGGCGTCGCGCTGGCGGCCACCTCGAACACGCTGCCCGGCAAGCTCGGCGAGGGCCGGTTCGCCGCCGCCGACTTCCTCCGCGAGATCCAGGGGCTCTCCGCGCACTTCCGCCCGCTGCGCATCGACGGCGAGGACTACCGCCACCGCGGACTGCCCGAGGCCCCTCCCCCGTACTCCGGGGAACAGGTCGCCAAGACCGCGTACGCGACCGACGGCGCGTCCCTCGACGACTTCCCGCAGCTGCTGGAGCACCTCGCGAAGGTGCACCCGAGCCGGTACGGGGCGCTCACCGACGGTCTGCGCGCCGTCTGCCTCACCGATGTACAGCCCATTGCGGACCAGTCGACGGCGCTGCGGCTGGTCGTGCTCGCCGACCGGCTGTACGACAGGGAGGTTCCGGTGCTCGCCTCGGGCAAGCCCTTCGACCGACTGTTCAGCGAAGAAATGCTGAACGGCGGTTACCGCAAGAAGTATTTCCGGGCGATCTCCCGCCTCACTGCGCTGGCGCGGGACGCAAAAGGCTTGGTGGACCAGTAGGTTCGGGGGCGTAACCCACCTTTCGTAGAAGGGATTCGCATCATGGCCACCAAGCGTCAGGCGCACACGATCTGGGAGGGCAACCTCACCGAGGGCACGGGCACCGTGACCTTCGATTCCTCCGGCATCGGCGACTACCCGGTCTCCTGGCCGTCGCGCGCCGAGCAGGCCAACGGCAAGACCAGCCCCGAGGAACTGATCGCCGGCGCCCATTCCAGCTGCTTCTCCATGGCCCTTTCGCACGGGCTCTCCCAGGCCGGCACTCCGCCGACCCGGCTGAACACCCAGGCTGAGGTGACCTTCCAGCCCGGCACCGGCATCACCGGTATCCACCTCACCGTGCAGGGTGAGGTGCCCGGTCTTGACGAGGCCGACTTCGTCAAGGCTGCCGAGGACGCGAAGGCGAACTGCCCGGTCAGCCAGGCGCTGTCGGGTACGACGATCACCCTGAGCGCTTCGCTCGCCTGACTCGGCGTCGACTGAGCAACTGACAGAGGCGTCGTGGCCCGCACGGTTCACGTGTAGTCAATCGCGTGATGCACACGTGCGGGTCATATCTCCTGTCCTCCCCCATGGCATTCGGCATGGGGGCCCACGGGACTTGCCTGATGTTCGCGCAGCCCGCGGGCCGCGGGCCGAACGCCGGAAGCGGCTGCGCCGCAGGACTGACCTGCGGGCAACCGCCCGGATTCGCCCGCGGGTCCGTCCCCGCGCGCAGCGTGACTACTCGATGACGAGCTCGACCGGCAGGTTGCCGCGAGTGGCCTTGGAGTAGGGGCAGAAGGCGTGGGTCTTCTCCAGGAGGTCGCGGCCCGCCTCGCCCTGGAGGTGGTCGGGCAACTCGACGCGCATGACCACGGACAGGGCGAAGCCGCCGTCGGCGGCGTCCTTGCCGATGCTGACCTCGGCGGTCACCGAGACGTCCTTGACGTCGATCTTCTCCATGCGGCCGATGGCGCCCATCGCACTCGCGAAACAGGCGGCGTAACCGGCGGCGAAGAGCTGCTCGGGGTTGGTCCCCTGGCCGTTGCCGCCGAGGGCCTTGGGGTGGGCGAGCGGCAGGTCGACATGTCCGTCGGAGCTGACGGCACGGCCTTCGCGACCGTTGGCAGTGGCGACAGCGGTGTAAATCGCGTCCATGAGTTGCATCCCTCTTCGTCCGTGGGGAACCGTTGAAGAGATAGTGGCACACAATTCAGTTGCGTACAACTAAATGGCGTACGAAGGGTGAGCGGGTATGCTGTCTTCCATGGAGAAGACGACGTTGACGACAGTGCCGGACGAGGACTTCCTGCGCCTCGACAACCAGATCTGCTTCTCGCTGCACGCCGCGTCCCGCGCCTTCAACAGCGTCTACCGGACCGCGCTGAAGGATCTGAACCTCACCTATCCGCAGTACCTGGTGATGCTGGTGCTCTGGGAGCACGGCGAGCTGCCGGTGAAGCGGATCGGCGAGTATCTGCGGCTGGACTCGGGCACCCTGTCACCGCTGCTCAAGCGCCTGGAGGCGGCGGGTTATGTGGAGCGCAGGCGCAGCCCGGAGGACGAGCGGTCGGTCACCGCCCGCCCCACGGCCGAGGGCGCCGCGCTGCGCGAGCAGGCGCTGGACGTGCCGCGCCGGATCGCGGTGGCCACCGGGATGCCGCTCGAGCGCATCCGCGAGCTGCGCGCCGATCTCAATGCGCTCACCACGAGGCTGGACACCGCCGACCCGGACGCGGCCGACTGCACGGCCGCCGACGACTGAGGTCCGGGTCGCTCATGACTGGGCACGACTACGGCCCCGGGCGTCCGCCGACACCCGGGGCCGTTCCGTGGAGGGGTCAGCCGCTCTGACCGAGGCCGTCGTGCGCCCCGCCGCCGATGTCGTCGGCCGCGCCGCCGTCACCCGCCGCACCGCCGTCGGCTGCCGCACCGCCGTCAGCCTCAGCGCCGCCGTCCGCTGCTGCGCCACCATTGGCCTCAGCGCCGCCGTCAGCCTCGGCGCCGCCGTCTGCCGCGCCACCGTTGGCCCCCGCACCGCCGTCAGCTTCAGCACCACCGTTGGCCTCAGCGCCGCCGTCCGCCGCGCCGCCATTGCCCTCAGCGCCACCGTTCGCCGCGCCGCCGTCGCCGATCTGGGCGCCGACCGCCGCCAGGGCGGTCGTCACGGGCTGGAAGAACGTCTCGCCCCCCGCGGTGCAGTCTCCGCTGCCGCCCGAGGTGAGCCCGATCGCGCTCCCGTCCTGGGTGAACAGCGAACCGCCACTGTCGCCCGGCTCCGCGCAGACATCGGTCTGGATGAGCCCGGTGACCGTGCCCTCCGGGTAGTTGACGGTGGCGTCGAGGCCGGTGACCGCGCCGTCCTTCAGCCCGGTGGTGCTGCCCATACGGAACACTTCCTGGCCGACCGCGGCGTCGGCCGCCTGCGTGATCGACACGGTCTGTCCGTTGCCCACGTCGACCGTGCTCGCGGCTTGCGTCGCGGGGTCGTCGTAGGTGACGAGCGCGAAGTCACCGTCGCCGGGGAACGTCGCCGCCTGGACCGTGCCGATGGGCTCGCCGTTCTGGTCCTCCGACCACTGCTCGGCGGCGACACCGCAGTGGCCCGCGGTCAGGAAGCCGGGGCTGCCGTCCTGAGTGGTGACATTGAAGCCGAGCGAGCAGCGCGAGCCGCCGCCGAAGATGGCGTCGCCGCCCTCCACGAAGGGCTTGAACTCGCCGGCGGACTTCTGGATCCGGGCCATGCCCGTGCCCAGGGACTTCACGGCCGATTCGATTCTGTCCCACCGCTCGCCCGAGACCGTGCGGTCCGCCGTGACGAGGATCTGGTTGGTCTTCGGGTCGACGGCCCACGCCGTGCCCGGGATGGTGGCCTGCTCGGCCAAGGTGCTCGCGGCGGACTTCAGTTCGCCCGCGCTGTTCTGGACACTCCGCGCCACGGCGCCGGCCTTTTTGACCTCGACGATGACGTTGTTGTCGCTGCCCACCACGTTGACGACGACCTGCTGCTTCTCGGCGTCGTAGTACGCCCCGCCGTAGGCCTCGCCCAGCTTCTCGCCGAGCTTCGAGACGAGATCCGCGGCCGATGCCGCGCTCATCGTCCTGGGAGCCGACCGTGCCTCGGAGTCGGATTCCGATTCCGACTGCGAAGCATTGGCGTGGGGCAGCAGGATGGCCGCTGCTGCGATTCCCACCGCCCCAGCTCCCGCGAGAATGGCCTTCCGCTTGGGTATTCGCCTGTGACTCAACTCGTCGCCTCCTGTAGGGGGGTACGGAGTCCGGTTGCCGACGGAAACCGGGGGACGCGTCCGCCCTTTGATACGGATGGGGCGGGAGTTGTACTCATCCCCCGTGCGGAAGAAGTTTTCTGACGGCCAGTCATCGAGGTCGACGGACCCCAATCGGATAGCTTCCGCCAGTGACCGATTTCGTACGAAGACTTGTGGCCGTGGCCGTTATGAGCACTCTGCTCGTCGGCTGCGACAGCGGTTCCGAGAAGGCCTCCCCCACCAGGACGACCGCGCCCGTCTCACCCCAGCCCGGAAAGCCGGTCGGGAAGGCCGGGAAGGCCGGGAAGAAGGCTCCTCGCGGCCTGACGCCCGTATTCGAGCGCGCGCGAAAAGCAGGGTCCCGGACTGTGGCGCTCACCTTCGACGCCGACATGACGGCCGATCAGGGGCCGAGGGCCGCCCGCGGGGAGCGTTTCGACAACCCGGCGTTGATCGCCTCGCTGCGGAAGCTGAACGTACCGTCGACTGTCTTCATGACGGGCCGCTGGGCCGAGGAGTACCCCGACCAGGCGAAGTCGATCGGCAACGACCCGCTCTTCGAGATCGCAAATCACTCGTACAGCCACTACGCCTTCAAGTCCCCCTGCTACGGGCTGCCGGTGGTGGACAGGAACGACATGCGGGCCGACGTGGACCGGGCCTTCGCCGCGTTCAAGAAGGCCGGGGTGCGCAATGTGGTGCCGTACTTCCGCTTCCCCGGCGGCTGTTACGACGACGCGGCCCTGCGCGCCGTCGCCCCGGCGAAGGTGACGGCGGTCCAGTGGGACGTCATCAGCGGCGACGCCTTCGCCACGAACGCCGACGCGGTCGCCGAGCAGGTGCTCGCGGGGGTGCGGCCGGGGTCCCTGGTGGTGATGCACTGCACGCGCAGCGCGGCTCCTGTCACCGAGCAGGCGGTCCGCAGGATCGTCCCCGAGCTGCGCGAGCGCGGCTACCGCTTTGTGAAGGTCTCCGACCTCATGCGCGGCTAGCGGGAGGGATCAGCCAGAGCACGCCGTCCGCTGGGCTTCCTGCCATTCGCATACGGGGCAGAGCGTCACACCCTTGACCGACTCCGGGTACTCCGTCGGCTTCCGGCACAGCACGCAGTCGGCGAAGGGCGGGCCGCCGGCCGCCGTGGGCGTGCGGTCCGGGGTCTCGCAGTACGGCTCGTGGGACCCGTTCGGCTCCTCCATGCGTACGAGGTTAACTCGCGCCGCCCGCGCCAGGGAGCGAGCTCAGCCAGGCAGGCCACCGCGCCCGCCGCGCCCGGGGCCAGCAGGCGCGACGACCAACGGCGGCACGGGCAGCGGCACCGCCGCCGTACGACGGCCCGCTCCTCGCTGTTTCAGTTGGCCGACGCCTTCTGCGGCGTGAGCTCGCTGGGTCGTACGATCACGAAACCTTCGCCCTGGAGCATCAGCTGGACGGCCTCGCCCGAGCCGCCGCGGATCATCGAGCCCACGGACTGCGAGCGGTGCAAGGAGGTCTGCAGCTGGGCGCTCCAGCCGACAACCGCGTCCGTGTCGACATACACCGGCTGCGCGGCGGTGACGGGTATCACGATGGGGTTGCCCTCGCAGATGACGCCGAGCTTTCCGTAGCCGCTGAAGAGGCTGTTGAAGAGACCGCCGCCGGTCATGCCGGCGCCCTTCACCGTCTTGATCTCGTACGAGAGAGTGGCGTCGAAACACAGGACGTTGCGGCCGTTGATGGTGAGCGCGTCGCCCTGGTCGATGTCGACGATGAAGCAGTTGGCGGCCTCGTGGGCGAACCATGCCTCGCCCTGGCCGCGCACCGCCATCAGCGCCAGGCCCTCACCGGTGACGGCGCGCTTGAGCATGCCGCCTATGCCCTGGCCCTTGCGCTCGAACTGGAGATTGCCGCGGAAGGCGATCATCGATCCCTGTCGCGCGTGCATCTCGCCGTTGACGGCGTACTTGATCGACTTGGCGTTCTGCAGGGTCATACCGGGCACGTTGGCCTGCTGCGCCATGTTCTCGGCAGCGAAGAGATCACTTTTCATGGTGTGCATCGTGTCCCGGAGGCACCCGTTCCGCCAACAGTCCCGACCGGGCAGAACAGCAGCGGCTGGCAGACTTGCCGGTGTGAGCAGCGAAGAACCCCGCACCGACAGCACGGTAGGCAGTCCCGTCGGCAGTCCCGCAGGCAGCCCCGCCGACAGTCCCTTTCGGCACGAGAGCACCGCACGCGACGAGGCCCCGCAGTTCGTGCTTCCGCTGGTGGTGCGCATCGAGAAGGCCGAACCCCCGTCCCGTACCGACGCGCTGGAGACCGCGGCCCGCGCCGTGCTCGACATCCTGAGCGACGAGCGGTCGGTGGGGACAGGAGAGTGGGCGCAGGCGATGCGGGACTGGCAGGACGCCCGCATCCGCAAGGTGGTGCGGCGGGCGCGCGGCGCGGAGTGGCGCAAGGCCGGGACGCTGCCGGGTATCACGGTGACGGTCGGGACCGCCGAGGTACGGGTCTTTCCGCCCGTCCCGCTGGACGGCTGGCCCAAGGAGCTGGCCAAGCTCCAGGTCTCCGGCACGGACCTGGACGACCCCGAGCCGCCCGCCGCGCCCGACCTCGCAGGCCCGGTGCTGTGGCTGAGCCCGGATGTCGGCATGTCGACGGGCAAGGCGATGGCGCAGGCCGGACACGGCGCCCAACTGGCCTGGTGGGAGCTGTCGGAGGCGGACCGCAAGGCGTGGCGCGAGGCCGGTTTCCCGCTCTCCGTGCGCACCGCGGATCCGGCGCGCTGGGCAGAACTCACGGTCAGCGGCCTGCCGGTGGTGCGGGACGCCGGGTTCACGGAGATCGCTCCGGGGTCGTGCACGGTGGTCGCGGATCATCCCTCGCTGCGCGGCTGAACACAGCGGGCCCGCCGTACGTACCTCTCAATACCGCCAAGTAGGTTGAGCGCTGATTTGCTCGGCGGTTGGTTGCCGAGAAGCTCATCGGGTTCAGGAGGCACTGTGTTGCGGCGCATCAACGGGACGGCTCTCATCATCGCGGCTCTGGTCGCCACGGTAGGCGCGCTCGCGTTCCCCGTGTGGTCGTATGCGGACCGTTCCGGCACCGGTCCGGACAATCTCAATGCCTCGAGCGTCGCGACGCAGTGGGGACCGCTGTCCGCAACGGACCGCGACTTCCTGGTGAAGGTCCGGCTGGCCGGGCTCTGGGAGCTGCCCGCGGGACAGCAGGCGATCGAGCGCGCGCCCACGAAGGCGATCAAGGACGCGGGCGACCATCTCGTCGTCGGGCACAGCGACCTGGACAAGCGGGCGCGCGATGTGGCCGCCAAGCTCGGCGTCGAGCTGCCGAACCAGCCGTCGGAGCAGCAGCAGGCATGGCTGCGGGAGCTGTCGGCGGCGAGCGGCCAGGACTACGAGAGGAAGTTCGCGAACCTGCTGCGCAATGCGCACGGCAAGGTCTTCTCGCTGGTCGCCCAGGTCCGGCACACCACGCGGAACACGCTGATACGTCAGCTGGCCACGGACACGAACCAGACGGTGCTGGACCACATCACCATGCTGGAGGGGACCGGAATGGTCGACTTCGACGCGATCGCCAACGAGGCGGCGGGTGGCGCGACGGCGAGCCCGAGCGGTCCGCCGCCGCCGAACGGCAACCTGCCGCCGCAGCCGGTGCCGGCGTCGCCGACCGGGAACGACCAGTCCTTCACCTCGCGGCCGTCCACGCAGCCGGGGCCACCGACAGCGATCAACACCAACCGTCCGTAGCGCCCGCGCGCGCCCGGTTCCGGCCGGAACCCGCCGGAACCGGCCGGAACCTCAAATCAAGCTCTGAACGTCCCCTCCTCTGGGTTCACCGCTGTCCGCCGGGGCCATGAGCTCTGCACGCACCGTCACACGGCGCAGAGGAGGGGGACCCAATGGAACTCGGTATCGGCATCGGCTGGCGCCCGGAGATCGCGGACGCCGTGCAGGAGCTGCCAGGCGTCGACTGGGTCGAGGTCGTCGCGGAGAACATCTGCCCGGGCCATCTGCCCGCCGCGCTCACCCGGCTGCGCTCACGCGGCACGCGGATCGTCCCGCACGGCGTCTCCCTGGGCCTGGGCGGCGCGGACCGCCCCTCCACACAGCGGCTCGCGGACCTGGCCGAACGGGCGACGGCACTGGGCGCGCCCCTGGTCACCGAACACATCGCGTTCGTACGGGCCGGAGGCGTGCTCACCGCGTCCCCGCAGCTGGAGGCGGGCCACCTGCTGCCTGTGCCGCGTACCTGGGACGCGCTGAAGGTGCTCTGCGAGAACGTCCGCATCGCACAGGACTCCCTGCCGGTGCCGCTGGCTCTGGAGAACATCGCGGCGCTGATCTCCTGGCCCGACGAGGAGCTCACGGAGGGCCAGTTCCTGGCGGAGCTGGTCGAGCGGACGGGCGTGGGCCTGCTGATCGACGTGGCCAACCTCCACACGAACCACGTCAACCGCGGCGAGGACCCGGCGACGGCGCTCGACGAACTGCCGGTCGAGGCGATCGCGTACGTCCACGTGGCGGGCGGCACCGAACGCGACGGCATCTGGCACGACACTCACGCCCACCCGGTCACCGAGCCGATTCTGGACATCCTGTCGGACCTGCGGGCACGGGTGTCCCCGCCCGGGGTGCTGCTGGAGCGCGACGACGACTTCCCGCCCAAGGAGGAGCTGGCGGCGGAATTGACGACGATCCGCGGGAGGGTGGTCGGGCAGCACGCCGGGCGGCGCGGCGAAGCCCGCGCGGCCCAGCGCGGCGAAGCCCGCGCGCGAGGCGGCCCGGGGCCCGGCCCGAAGACTGCGGAGGGCGGCTCACCCGACGCCCGCGAGCGCGTCGCGCTCTCACAGGCCGCCGTTCTCTCCGCTCTCGTCGCCGGCACGCCCGCCCCCGAAGGCTTCGACTCACAGCGTCTGCGCGTCCAGAGCCGCGCCCTCGCAGCCAAGCGTGCCGACGTCGTCGCCAAGGTCGCCCCGGAGCTGCCCGAGATCCTCGGTGAGGGATACCGCGCCGCGTTTCTCGCGTACGCCAAGGGCCGCCCCATGCACGACGGTTACCGCCGCGACGCGCTCGACTTCGCCGAGCAGCTGCTCGTCTCCGGACGTCCCGATGACGACAACGCCCGCCGCCTGCTCACCCGTTGGTGGGAGGAGCGAGCGTCAACGCATCCGCCGCGCCGGGGCGCCCGGCTCGTCCGTGCGGCCCGCGCCGCGCTCGTCGGGCGGTGAGCGGCATGGTCCTGCTCGCCGTGTTCGTGTACCTCGCCGTCGGCGCGTCGTCCGCCGCGCTGATCGTCCGGGCCTCCGCGTCCCGCCCCCGCCCCCCGGCCGGCGGCGGACAGATCCAGCACGTCTACGAGGCGGCCTTCCTCAGCGGCGGCCCCGCCCGGGTCGCCGACGCCGCGCTCGCCGCCCTGTACGCGGACGGACGGCTCGTCATCGGCGGCCCGGGCATCGTCTCCGTACGTCATGCCCTCGCCCATGACCCCGTGGAGCGCGCGGTGTTCGAGCAGCTGGCCGCCGCCCCGACCGGCGCGCTGCACACGTTGCGCCTCGCGGTGATGCGTCACCCCGCCGTGCAGGAGATCGGCGACGGCCTCGCCGCCCGCGGGCTGATGACGCCGCCCGGGCAGAACCGGGGGCTGACCGCGTGGGGCTACACCCAGGGCTTCCTCTGCTTCATAGGGCTGCCCCTCTCCTTCGTCCTGACCGTCCTCAGCTTCATCCAGGACGACGGACCGGTGGACTCCGGCCCGCCGCTCATCGTGCTGGTTCTGCCGGTCCTGATCGCGGGCATCGTGATCGGCTTCATGATGGGGGGCCGCGCCAGGCGGCGGATCACCACGGCCGGGCAGCACGCCCTGCGCTCGTACCTGGTGCAGTACGCCCAGGTGTACTCGGCGGCCCATCTCGTCGCGGCGCACGGTCTGCGCGGAGTGCCGGATCCCGCGCTCCAGGCGCAGCTGACCACGGCGGCACGGACCCCGGCGAGCCGCACGGACGGCTACTCGTCCTCGTACACGGCCTCCGCGGCCGTGTGGTGCGCCGGGTCGAGCCCTGGATCCGGCTGCGGCAGCTCCAGCTGCGGCACAGGCGGGGGATCGAGCTGCGGCGGTTCGTCCGGCGGCTCCAGCTGCGGCGGATCCTCGAGCGGATCCAGTTGCGGAGGCGGCAGCAGCAGCTCCTGACCGCCGCACGGCCCCACTTCCCGCAACTCCCCACAGGATCACGCCGGAGCCGACTAGCGTGCTGGACCGCACGCAGGAGGCCCCATGCGTTCCCTCACCGGCACCGGCCTGGTCGTCGTCGCCCTGACGGCGACCATCGCCGCGATCCTCTTCCCGATCTGGTCGTACGACGACCGCTCCGGCACCGGCCGGGCCAACCTCAGAGCCGGTTCCGTCCCCACCCCGTGGGGCCCGCTCTCCGCCGCCGACCGGGACTTCGTCGTCCGCGTCAGACTCGCCGGGCTGTGGGAACTCCCCGCCGGCCAGCAGGCCGTCGGCCGCGCCCCCACCGTCGCGGTCAAGGTGGCCGGCGAGCATCTCGTCGAGGGCCACAGCTATCTCGACGCCCGCGTCCGCGAGGTCGCGGCCCGGCTCAACATGGAGCTGCCGAATCAGCCGACCGCCCAACAGCAGGGCTGGCTCAAGGAGTTCACCGCGGCACGCGGAAAGGAGTACGAGACGAAGTTCGCCAATATCCTGCGCCGCGCCCACGGCAAGGTCTTCTCCCTCGTCGCCGACATCCGCAACAGCACCCGCAATACTCTGGTGCGCGGACTCGCCGACGACGCCAACACCACCGTCCTCGACCACATCAAGGTTCTGGAGGCGACCGGCCTGGTCGACTTCGACGCCATCGCCGACGACTCCGCGGCCACCGAGACCTCGAGCCCCACCGGACCGCCGCCACCCGCCCCGGGCGCGACACCGCCGCCCGCCGTCCCCGTCACCCCCACCCCGGCCACGTCGTTCCCGCTGCCACCGGCGGCCTCCCGCCCCCGCCCCAGTGACACGAACCGATGACGGGCGCGGCGTCGGCGCGCTCGACGATCCGGACCTGTCGGCGGCGCTGACGAGCGGCCGCATGGCGCATCGGAGTCATTGACCCCGACACCGGACATTGGTCCTTTACATCGCTAATCACCCCACCAAGGATCCCTTTCGTCCCGTGGCCTCACGGCCGCTGTCCGCACGAAGGGAACGCGATGAGAGCAGCTGCGATGTACGGGGCCGTGACGAGCCTCAGTGTCCTGGTCGTCTCTGCGCTGGCCGTCGCTCCGGCAGGCGGCACCACCACCGCAGAGGCCGAGTCGTACGGCACGAGAGTCGCCGCCGAGCGCGCGGCCGCCGCCGGGATCTCCTTCGGACGCTGCCCCAAGAT
Source organism: Streptomyces sp. NPDC002870 (assembly GCF_042888505.1). NCBI lineage: Bacteria > Bacillati > Actinomycetota > Actinomycetes > Kitasatosporales > Streptomycetaceae > Streptomyces > Streptomyces sp. NPDC002870. The sequence goes on along the minus strand of NZ_JBIAPW010000039.1, from coordinate 36,279 downwards.
CGAGATGCTGCCCGCCCCCGTCCAGTGCGGCACGGTCAAGGTCCCGCTCGACTACGCCAGCCCCTCGGGTCAGCAGATCTCCCTGACCGTCAGCCGCGTGAAGGCGAGCGGCAAGCCGGCCGAGTACCAGGGCGCGTTCGTCTACAACCCCGGCGGCCCGGGCGCCTCCAGCATGTACTTCCCGATGGCGGCCCAGCTCCCCGAGTGGAAGCGGATCGCCCAGGCCTACGACATCGTCGGCTACTCCCCACGCGGTGTCGGCCGCTCCGCCCCGCTGTCGTGCCAGGACCCGGCCGACTTCATCAAGGCGCCCACCCTGGCGCCGCCGCACCCCTCCCCCTCGTACAAGAAGGAGCGGATCGCGCGGGCGAAGACATACGCCGAGGGCTGCGCGCGCAACGCGGGCCCGGCGCTGCGGCACTACACCTCGCTGAACAACGCCCGCGACCTCGATGTGCTGCGGGCAGCGCTCCGCCAGCCGCGGCTGACCTTCATGGGCGCCTCGTACGGCACGTACTTCGGCGCGGTGTACGCGACCCTCTTCCCCTCCCATGTGCGCCGCATGGTCTTCGACTCGGCGGTCAACCCGGAGCCGGGCCGGATCTGGTACCGCAGCAACCTGCAGCAGTCGCGCGCCTTCGAGAGCCGCTGGGCGGACTTCCGCGCCTGGGTCGCCAAGCATGACAAGACGTACCATCTGGGCGCCACGCCCGAGGAGGTGGCCCGGAGCTACGAGCAGGTACGCGCCCAGCTCGCCCTCGAGCCGGCGGGCGGCAACGTCGGGCCCGGCCAGCTGCACGCGGCATTCCTGGCGACCGGTTACCACGACGACTACTGGCCGCTGCGCGCCCGCGCGCTGGCCGAGTATCTGAAGGGCAATGAGGAGCCGCTGATCAAGCAGGCCGCGCCGCGGCCGGAGGAAGCGCGGGAGGCGGAGAACGGCAACGCCGTGTACACCGCCGTCGAGTGCAACGACGCCCCCTGGCCGACCGACTGGGAGGTGTGGGACCGCGACAACAGCGCTCTCGCGCGCATCGCGCCCTTCGAGACCTGGGACAACGTCTGGATGAATCTGCCGTGCGCCTACTGGCCCGCGCCCCGGCAGCAGCCGCTGGACGTGCGTACCAGGCTCGGTGCGCTGCCGCCGACGCTCATCCTGGCCGCCGAGCGGGACGCGGCGACGCCGTACGAAGGGGCGCGTGAACTGGCGCGGCGGCTGAAGGGCTCCGTGCTGATCACGGAGGAGGACGCCGGCACGCACGGCATCGGCGGCGGCGACAACCAGTGCGTCAACGCCTACCTGGAGAACTACCTGCTGCACGGCGAGACGCCGGTGCGGCGCGCATCGTGCGCGCCGCACCCGGAGCCGGACCCGGTGTCGCTGGAACGACAGGCGGCGGAGCCGAGGCTGCCGCACGTCGTCTGATCTTCCGGGTCGAGGGACGGCCGGGTCCGCATCGCGCGGACCCGGCCATCGGGCTTTGTGGGGCGAGCCCTCTTTACGCGAGCCCCGCCACCAGCTCAGCGACCGACTTGCGGCGGCCCGTGTAGAACGGGACCTCTTCGCGGACGTACATACGCGCCTCGGAGCCGCGCAGATGACGCATCAGGTCGACGATGCGGTACAGCTCGTCGGCCTCGAAGGCGAGCAGCCATTCGTAGTCGCCGAGCGAGAACGACGCCACCGTGTTGGCGCGCACGTCCGGGTAGCCGCGGGCCATCTTGCCGTGGTCGGCGAGCATCCGGCGGCGGTCCTCGTCGGGCAGCAGGTACCAGTCGTAGGAGCGCACGAAGGGGTAGACCGAGACGTAGTTGCGCGGCGTCTCGTCGGCGAGGAAGGCCGGGATGTGCGACTTGTTGAACTCGGCGGGGCGGTGCAGCGCCATGTTCGACCAGACCGGCTCCAGCGCGCGGCCCAGCCTGGTGCGGCGGAAGAGGTTGTACGCCTCCTGCAGCTCGTCCGCGGTCTCGGCGTGCCACCAGATCATGACGTCGGCGTCGGCGCGGAGCCCGGACACGTCGTAGGTGCCGCGCACGGTGATGTCCTTGGCGGCGAGCTGGTCGAACAGCTCCTGGACCTCGTCGGCGTAGCCGGCACGGTCCACGTCACCGGGGAGCACATCGCGCAGCTTGAAGACGGACCACAGCGTGTACCGGATGACCTCGTTGAGGTCCTTGGCCTTCTTGCCTGCGTTCTGAATCTTTTCGGGCGCACTCATAGGGCTATTCTCCCGCGCCGCGATCAGTGCCCCGCACCAGGGTGGGCGTGGCGAGGATCTCGTCGGCCGCGCGCTGGGCGCTCGCGATGCAGGCGGGGATGCCGACGCCGTCGTACGCGGCCCCGCAGACCCTCAGGCCAGGCAGTTTGGCGACCTCGTCGCGGATCCGGGCGACCCGCGCGAGATGCCCGACGGGGTACTGCGGCAGTCCGCCGATCCACCGGGTCACCTCGGTGGCGACGGGCCTGGCCGCGAGTCCGGTGGCCTCGCCGAGGTCGCGCAGGGATACGTCGACGAGCTCGGCGTCCTCGCGGTGCAGGTGTTCCTCCTCGCCGTAGCGCCCGATCGAGGTGCGCAGCACGAAGAGGCCGGCGGAACCCTCGTCGACCCAGCCCCACTTGCGGGTGGAGAAGGTGGACGCCTTGATGGTGCGGCCGTCCACGGGCGGCACCAGGAAGCCGCTGCCTTCCGGCATTCCGGCCAGGTCCGTACGCCGGAATGCCATGGTCACCAGCGCCATCGAGGCGTACTCGACCTGGCCGAGGTCCGCGGCGGCGGCCGGGGATTCGGCGGCGAGCAGCGCGGACGCGGACCAGGCGGGGGTCGCGAGCACCACGCCGTCGGCGGCGATGACGCGCTGGTCGGTGCGGATCTGCCAGCCTTCGGAGCTACGGGTCAGCCCGAGGACGGGCGTCTCCATGAGGATCTCGCCGCCCCCGGCGCGCACGGCGTCGGCGACGGCGCCCGGCAGCTGCCCCACGCCGCCCTCGATGCCCATGAAGACCGGCCCGGCAGCCTGCTGCCCGGCGGTCTTCGCCTGGATGTCCCGTACGGCGGCGAGCAGCGAGTCATGGGTCTTCGCCGCCTCGAAGAGCTGGGGGACGGCCGCGCGCATCGAGATGCGGTACGCGTCGCCCGCGTACACCCCGCCGAGCAGCGGATCCACCAGGCGGTCCACGACCTCCCGGCCGAGGCGCTCGGCGACGTACGCGCCGACCGCGACATCGTCGCCGAGCTCCGCGGGCGCGAGGTCGCGTTCCCGCTCGATACGGGCGATGCCCTGTGCCGAGAGCAGTCCCGCGAGCGCCGCCGGGTCCCCTGGCACGCCCATCACATGGCCCTTGGGCATCGGGCGCAGCGCGTCGCGCGTCCACACCGAGGCGGAGGCGGTGGCGGGCGGCTGGAGCCGGTCGGCGAGGCCGACGGCGCGGGCGAGTTCGACCGCTTCGGGGCGGCGGGCGAGCATCGACTCGGCGCCGAGATCGACGGGGGCGCCCTCGATCTCGCCCGCCTGGAGCTTGCCGCCGAGCCGGCCGGTGGCCTCCAGGAGCGTGACGCGCACCCCGGAGTCGATCAGCCGGTGAGCGGCGGCGAGACCGGCGATGCCGCCTCCGATGACGACGACATGACCCGTGCGTGTGTCCATGTCCCCCACTCTCTCAAACCCCTTGACGAGTCCTGACCGTGACCGCATCGGAACCGGAAAAGGGCAACCCGCAGCACGGCCCCGTCCGTCGAACCGGCAACACTCACCACCAGTCCCTGGGGGGGACCGACATGCGTGCACGTCGTACGGTCGCGGCACTGTTTCTCACCGCTTCACTCGCTCTTGCCGGATGCAGTTCGGTCGATTCCGCGTCCGGCGCGGACGACAAGGCGCAGAGCGCCGCGAAACCCGAGCCGCAGGACGCCGGGGCCGGCCCGGGCTACGAGTCCGACCGGCAGTCGTCCGGCTCAGAGCAGAGCAGGCCGAAGGACCCGGTCGCCCTGGCGCCGACCCACATCATCCGCACCGCGGAGCTCGCCGTGGAGGTCAAGGACGCGCCCAAGGCCCTCGACGCGGCCCGCGGGGCCGCTGAGAGCGCCGGCGGGCATGTCTCCAACGAGAGCACCGAGAGGATCGACGACACCCACGTGACCTCGCGCCTCGTGCTGCGCGTCCCGCAGGAGAAGTACGACGCGGTCCTGGCCGAGCTGGCGGGCGCCGGAAAACTGCTCTCCCGCAAGGCCGACGCCAAGGACGTCACCGACCAGGTCGTCGACGTGGAGAGCCGCATCGCGACGCAGCGGGCGAGCGTCGCACGCGTACGGGCGCTGATGGACCGGGCCGAGAAGCTGAGCGACGTGGTCACTCTGGAAGGCCAACTGAGCAGCCGCCAGGCTCAGTTGGAGTCGCTGCTGGCGCAGCAGGCCGCACTCAGGGACCGTACGACGCTGGCGACCATCACCTTGGTCGTCTCCGAGAAGGAGGACAAGGGGCAGAAGAAGGAGGACGACGACCCGGGCTTCCTGGACGCGCTCGGCGCCGGCTGGTACGCGCTCGTGGCGACGGGGGTGTGGGTCGCGGTGGTGGTGGGAGCGGTGGCCCCGTTCGCCGCGGTACTCGGGGTGCTCTACGCGCTGTGGCGATGGGTGCTGCGGCCGCGCCTCGCCAAGCGGCCTGTCGCTGCGCCCGCGGTGCCCACGCCCGGCCCCGTCCCCGCCCCGGGCCAGGACTGAAGGCTGCCGCGCCGTAGCGTGTTCCCCATGGCAATGGAGCGACTGGTGGTCATCGGGGGCGATGCGGCAGGCATGTCCGCCGCATCGCAGGCACGCAGGCTCAAGGGCCCGGACGAGCTGGAGATCGTCGCGTTCGAGCGCGGCCACTTCAGCTCGTTCTCGGCCTGCGGGATTCCGTACTGGGTCGGCGGTGATGTGCCCGAGCGCGACGACCTGATCGCCCGTACGCCGGCCGAGCACCGCGAGCGCGGCATCGAGCTGCGGATGCGTACCGAGGTGACGGAGATCGACACCGCGGGCGGGCGGGTGCGCTCCCGTGATCTGGAGACCGGCGCCGAGGCGTGGACGAGCTTCGACAAGCTGGTGATCGCGACCGGCGCGCGCCCGGTCCGGCCGGCGCTGCCGGGCATCGACGCGCCGGGCGTGCACGGCGTGCAGACCCTCGACGACGGCCAGGCCCTGCTGGACACCCTCGCGCGCACCAGCGGGCGGCGCGCGGTCGTCATGGGCGCCGGCTACATCGGCGTCGAGATGGCGGAGGCGATGCTGAAGCGCGGCTACGAGGTGACGGTCCTCAACCGCGGCGAGCAGCCGATGGCCACCCTCGACCCCGACATGGGCCGCCTGGTCCATAAGGCGATGGACGGGATCGGCATCACGACGGTGAACGGCGCCGGGGTCACCAAGATCCTCACGGGATCGGACGGCCGGGTCCGTGCCGTCACGACCGAGAACGCGGAGTACCCGGCGGATGTGGTGGTCCTCGGCATCGGCGTCGAGCCGGAGACCACCCTCGCCCGCGCCGCGGGTCTGCCGATCGGTGCGTACGGCGGGCTGCTCACCGATCTCGCGATGCGGGTGCGCGGCCACGAGAACATCTGGGCGGGCGGCGACTGTGTGGAGGTTCTCGACCTGGTCTCGGGCCGCGAGCGCCATATCGCGCTGGGCACGCACGCCAACAAGCACGGCCAGATCATCGGCGCGAACGCGGGCGGCGGGTACGCGACCTTCCCCGGCGTCGTCGGCACGGCGGTCAGCAAGGTGTGCGACCTGGAGATCGCCCGCACCGGCCTGCGCGAGAAGGACGCCCGCGCGGTCGGCCTGCGGTACGTCACGAGCACGATCGAGTCGACGAACAGCGCCGGCTACTACCCCGACGCCTCCCCGATGACAGTGAAGATGCTCGCGGAACGCCGTACGGGCCGGCTCCTCGGCGTCCAGATCGTCGGCCGCGAGGGCGCGGCCAAGCGCGTCGACATCGCCGCCGTCGCCCTGACGGCGGGGATGACGGTGGAGCAGATGACGACCCTGGATCTCGGCTACGCCCCGCCGTTCTCCCCGGTCTGGGACCCGGTGCTGGTGGCGGCGCGAAAGGCGACGACGGCGGTCCGCGAGGCGGGGGTCTAGCCGGCGCTACGCGAGGCGGGGGTCTAGCCGGCGGTCCGCGTGTGCACGTACTCCACGAGCCGGGTCAGCGCGTCGGGGTCGGTCGTCGGAAGCACGCCGTGGCCCAGGTTGAACACATGGCCCTCCAGGCCCGCGGCGGCGTCCAGCACCTCGCGGGTCTTGGCCTCGACAGCCTCCCGCGTGGAGAACAGGACGGCCGGGTCGAGGTTGCCCTGGAGCGCCTTGCCGGGGCCTACCCGGCGCGCGGCCTCGTCCAGCGGCACCCGCCAGTCGACGCCGACGACGTCCGCGCCCGCCTCGCCCATCAGGCCGAGGAGTTCGCCGGTGCCGACGCCGAAGTGAATGCGCGGCACGTCGTACGAGGCCACCGCGTCGAGGACCTTGGCGGAAGCCGGCAGCACCGAGCGCCGGTAGTCGGCGGGGGCGAGCGCACCCACCCACGAGTCGAAGAGCTGCACCGCCGAGGCGCCGGCCTCGATCTGCACCTTGAGGAACGCCGAGGTGATCTCCGCGAGCCGGTCGAGCAGGTCGGCCCACAGCTGCGGGTCGCCGTACATCAGGGCCTTGGTGTGCTCGTGGTTGCGCGAGGGGCCGCCCTCGACGAGGTAGCTCGCGAGGGTGAAGGGCGCGCCGGCGAAGCCGATGAGCGGGGTGGCCCCGAGCTCGCGGGTGAGCAGCCCGATCGCCTCGGTGACGTACCAGACGTCCTCGGGCGTGAGGTCGCGCAGTCGTGCCAGGTCGGCGCGGGTGCGGATCGGCTCGGCGACGACCGGGCCGACGCCCGGCTTGATGTCGAGGTCGAGGCCGATGGCCTTGAGCGGTACGACGATGTCGCTGAAGTAGATCGCCGCGTCGACCTTGTGGCGGCGTACCGGCTGCAGGGTGATTTCGGTGACGAGCTCGGGCCGCATGCAGGACTCGAGCATCCCGATGCCCTCGCGGACCTTGAGGTACTCGGGCAGTGAGCGCCCCGCCTGACGCATGAACCAGACCGGCGTGTGCGGCACCGGCTCACGCCTGCACGCCTTCAGAAAGGCTGATTCTTCGACAGCGTGGGTCTTGGTCGGCTCGCCCGAGGAGGGGGCATCCCCAGCTCGGGCGAAGCCTCGAGCGAGGGGAAGGTCATTGGCACTCACGCTCAGAATCTTCGCACGTACACCTGAAGTGGCCGCTCCGGGCCGGGTGTCCCTCCCTGCGCGAAGCCCCCGTTCCGCCTACTCTTCCCCGCATGGCTGCGGCTCAGGGACATTTTTCCGATCATTCCAACAGCGCTGACGACGAAGACGGCGCGGAGGGGGATGCCGTCCCGCGCGCGTTCCGGCTGGCGGTCGACGCACTGCGGGCCGCGCGGCTGCGCCCCGAGATCGAAGTGGATCCGACGCGCCCGCCGCAGCGGCTCGCACCGCATGCCTACGCGCTGGAGGCGGCGGTCGTCGACGGCGACGACGACCTGGCGGACGGCCGCCTGGTGCTGCTGCACGATCCGGCCGGTCACGACGCCTGGCAGGGCACCTTCCGGATGGTGACGCTGGTACGCGCCGAGCTGGAGCCGGAGATGGCGGCCGATCCGCTGCTTCCCGAGGTCTGCTGGTCGTGGCTGACGGGCGCGCTGGAGGCGCGCGGGCTCTCGTACGGGGAGCCGAGCGGGACTGTGACCCGCGCGGGCTCTCACTATTTCGGTGGACTCTCCGACCGGCCCCCGGCGACGCAGATCGAGATCCGGGCGTCATGGACACCGCGCGAGGGTCTGGACGGGGTTCCGGACTCGGCGTCACACCTCGTGGCCTGGTGCGATCTGCTCTGCCAGGTCGCCGGGCTGCCGCCGTCGCCGTCCGGTCCGGTGGACGCGGCGACGGGCGTTGTCTCGCTGCCACAGCGGCGGGGCCCGCAGCAGGCGTGACTCAGCGCGGGGCAACGCCCCGGAGACTGAGCACGGGAGACCGCGCACGGGAGGCGCTCGGAGCCGCCGCCGGGAACTCGGCGTGGGACGTGCCCGGAGGCTGACGCCGGGGACGTGCCCGCGGCCGACTCGCACGACGTGTCCGGAGGCCGACGCCCGCGATGTGCCCGGCTGTTGACGCCCGCGACATGCCCGGAGAAGCGCGCCGGGACCGCGGTCCGATGGCCGGGCGAGGGATGCGCCGGCACCGCCGCGACCGGGGCCGGAAGATCGCGCACGGGATCGCCGGGAACTCGTAGGATGATCGATCACCCGTCCGAATTGCCCCAATTGTTACTCACCAAATCGTGATCATTCTCTAAAGGCGGACGGGTTCGGTGCCGAAGAGGTCTGTGACCCTAACTGCACGGTCCGCCCCGGCTTCTTCCCCCCGAGCCGGCTCCGCCCCGCACCCTCCCAGGAGGCCTGGTGTCCGTTCTTCTCGAGCAGCCCGCAAGCCTGGTCGCCTACCGCCCGAACAAGCCGACGGCCATGGTCGTCGTGGCCGACCCGCGCGTCCGCTCCACCGTCACCCGCCACCTGTGGGCCCTCGGAGTGCGTGACGTCATCGAGGCGTCGTCCATCGCGGAGGCCCGTCCCCGCGTCGCCAACCCGCGCGACATCTGCGTTGCCGACGTCCACCTGCCCGACGGTTCCGGGCTGACCCTCCTGTCCGAGACCCGAGCCGCGGGCTGGCCCAACGGCCTCGCCCTCTCCGCCGCCGACGACATCGGCGCCGTGCGCAACGCCCTCGCGGGCGGAGTCAAGGGCTACGTCGTCACCGGCACGCGTACGAACATCGGGCACCCGACCCGCCCCGGCGCCGCCCCCATCGGCGCCGTGGCCGGCCGGATGCACCGCCGCCCCCCGGGTGCCCCGAGCCACCCGGGCGGCTACCGCGAGCTCTCCGGCCGTGAGGTCGAGGTGCTCCGTCTGGTCGCGGAAGGCCAGTCCAACAAGGCGATCGGCGTCTCGATGGGCCTGTCCGCGCTGACCGTCAAGAGCCACCTCGCCCGTATCGCGCGCAAGCTGGGCACGGGCGACCGGGCCGGAATGGTGGCCGTCGCCCTGCGGACCGGCATCATCCACTGACCGCTGTACAAATTCTTCGCGCCCGTCGACGGAACGTTCCGTCGACGGGCGCTCTCCGTTGACGGATACCCTTGACACGTGACCGACGCCCAAGAGACCGCAGCAGAGACCGCACTGCGAACCACCGGGGGCGCTCCCCCGGACGACGTCGAACCGGCGCCGATTCCCTTGCTGGAGCCCCGTGAAGGCATTCCGCCCGTGGTCGCCGACGAGACGGCACTCGCCGAAGTGATCGCCGCGTTCGCCAGGGGATCCGGCCCTGTCGCCGTTGACGCCGAGCGCGCGTCCGGCTACCGCTATGGCCAGCGGGCCTACCTCGTACAGCTGCGCCGCGAAGGCGCGGGCAGCGCGCTGATCGATCCGGTCGGCTGCCCCGACCTCTCCGAGCTCGGCGAGGTCCTGGCCGGTACGGAATGGATTCTGCACGCGGCCACCCAGGATCTCCCCTGCCTGCGCGAAATAGGCATGATCCCGACCCGGCTCTTCGACACGGAGCTGGCCGGGCGACTCGCGGGCTTCCCGCGGGTCGGCCTCGGCGCGATGGTCGAGTCCGTCCTCGGCTACGCGCTGGAGAAGGGCCACTCGGCGGTGGACTGGTCGACCCGCCCGCTGCCCGAGCCGTGGCTGCGCTATGCCGCGCTCGATGTGGAGCTGCTGGTCGATCTGCGCGACGCGCTGGAGAAGGAGCTGGACCGGCAGGGCAAGCTGGAGTGGGCCTGGCAGGAGTTCGAGGCCATCGCGTCGGCGCCGCCCGCTCCCCCGCGCAAGGACCCCTGGCGTCGTACGTCCGGGATGCACAAGGTGCGCCGCCGCCGTCAGATGGCGGTCGTACGGGAGCTGTGGACGGCCCGCGACAAGGTGGCGCAGCGGCGCGATATTTCGCCGGGCAAGGTGCTGAGCGACTCGGCGATCGTCGAGGCGGCTCTCGCGGTGCCGGCGAACGTGCAGGCGCTGACCGCGCTGCCCGGGTTCGGCCACCGGATGGGACGGCGGCAGCTGGAGCAGTGGCAGACGGCCGTCGACCGGGCCAAGGCACTGCCCGACGCCGAGCTCCCGCAGCCCGGCCAGACGCTGAACGGCCCGCCGCCGCCGCGTTCGTGGGCGGACAAGGACCCGGCGGCCGCGGCCCGGCTCTCCGCGGCGCGTGCGGCGGTCTCCGCACTCGCGGAGGAGCTCAATCTGCCGCAGGAGAACCTGATCACCCCGGACACGGTCCGCCGGGTCTGCTGGGAGCCGCCGGCCGAGCACACGGTGACCGCGGTGGCCGAGGCGCTGGCCGGGTACGGGGCGCGGCCCTGGCAGATCGAGCAGGTGGCGCCGCTGCTGGCGAGCGCGCTGACGGCGACGGCCTGACGCCTGCGGCGCGCTTGCCCCCACCCCGCCGCTTCCCCGGCAGGGTTCAATCTGCGGCTTCGCCGCGTGGGGGCTGCCCCCGGACCCGCCCCTTAGGCCCTGCGGGCGTGGGGGCGGACCCCCAAGCTCCTCAATCGCCGGACGGGCTTGCTGGTGCGGCCCTGGCCGACATTTCCAGCCTCGTGGGGGTCCCCCCCCGGACGAAGTCTGGGGGAGTTTGAGGCGCGGAGTCCTGGGGCGGAGCCCCAGTTCGGGAAGCGGCGGGCAGGGGAAGAGGCCCGCCGCGTGCGTTGAGGCGCGCGCCTGGGGCAGAGCCCCAGTACGTGTGACGTTCGCCGCTCCCGCCGCAGGGGGTGGGCAGGGTGGTTACCCGCAAGTAGCATGAGGGCAAGAGCGCGCGCTTAGGCGCGTGCCCGCAGCAGTGCCACCCCGCACCCTGGAGGAGAGCCATCGTGCCTCGTACCGTCAGGGACGTCGTCTTCGTCGACGGCGTCCGCACCCCGTTCGGCAAGGCGGGCCCGAAGGGCATTTACCACGAGACCCGTGCCGACGATCTCGTCGTGAAGGCGATCCGGGAGCTGCTGCGCCGCAACCCGGACCTCGACCCCGCCCGTATCGACGAGGTCGCGATCGCCGCGACCACGCAGATCGGCGACCAGGGCCTCACCCTCGGCCGCACCGCCGGCATCCTCGCGGGTCTGCCGCAGTCCGTCCCCGGCTACTCCATCGACCGCATGTGTGCGGGCGCGATGACCGCCGTGACGACGACCGCCGGCTCCATCGCCTTCGGCGCGTACGACATCGTCGTGGCCGGCGGTGTCGAGCACATGGGCCGTCACCCGATGGGCGAGGCCGTCGACCCGAACCCGCGCTTCGTCTCGGAGAAGCTGGTCGACAACTCCGCCCTGTTCATGGGCATGACCGCGGAGAACCTGCACGACCGGTTCCCGCAGCTGACCAAGCTCCGCGCCGACGAGTACGCCGTGCGCTCGCAGGAGAAGGCCGCCAAGGCGTACGCCAACGGCAAGATCCAGCCCGACCTGGTGCCGGTCTCCGTCCGCCGTACCAACCCCGAGGCCGGCGAGACCGGCTGGGGCCTGGCCACGGCCGACGAGCCGATGCGCCCGGGCACCACGGTCGAGGGCCTGGCGAAGCTCAAGACCTCGTTCCGCCCGCACGGCCGTGTGACCGCCGGCAACTCCGCGGGTCTGAACGACGGCGCCACCGCTTCCCTCATCGCTTCCGAGGACGTCGCGCGCGAGCTGGGCCTGCCGGTCAAGATGCGCCTCGTCTCGTACGCCTACGTCGGCGTCGAGCCCGAGGTCATGGGCTTCGGTCCGATCCCGGCGACCGAGAAGGCGCTGGCCAAGGCCGGTCTCTCGATCGAGGACATCGGCCTGTTCGAGATCAACGAGGCTTTCGCCGTACAGGTGCTGGCCTTCCTCGACCACTACGGCATCGCCGACGACGACCCGCGCGTCAACCAGTACGGCGGCGCGATCGCCTTCGGTCACCCGCTGGCCTCGTCCGGCGTACGTCTGATGACGCAGCTGGCCCGGCAGTTCGAGGAGCAGCCGCACGTCCGCTACGGCCTGACCACCATGTGCGTCGGCTTCGGCATGGGCGCGACGGTCATCTGGGAGAACCCGCACTTCGACGGAGGCAACAAGTGAGTACCGCTGAACTCCTGAAGGGCGCGGCCGAGCTGTTCCCTGACGAGGTCGTCACACAGGCGCACGTGCGCCACCTCGAACTCCCCGGCGGGGCGGGCAAGTTCGCGCTCATCACGCTGGACAACGGCCTGGACCACACCAAGCCGACCACCTTCGGGCCGCAGTCGCTGGCGAACCTCAACGCCGCCGTCGACCAGGTCGAGAAGGAGGCGTCCGAGGGCACGATCGTCGGCGTCGGCATCACCGGCAAGCCGTTCATCTTCGCGGTCGGCGCCGACCTCAAGGGCGTGGAGCTGCTCAAGCGCCACGAGGACGCGCTGGCGATCGGCAAGGGCGGCCACGACGTCTTCAAGCGGCTGTCCGGGCTCGCGGTCCCGACGTTCGCGTACTACAACGGCGCGGCGATGGGCGGCGGTGTCGAGGTCGGGCTGCACTGCTCGTACCGCACCGTCTCCAAGGCGATCCCCGCCTTCTCGCTGCCCGAGGTCTTCCTCGGTCTCGTCCCGGGCTGGGGCGGCTGCGCGCTGCTGCCGAACCTGATCGGCCCGGACCGCGCGGTCTCGGTGATCATCGAGAACTCGCTCAACCAGAACAAGCAGCTCAAGGGCGCCCAGGTCTTCGAGCTCGGGATCGCCGACGCGATCTTCGAGGGCGCCGACTTCCTGGAGCAGTCGCTGATCTGGACCGCGTCCGTCCTCAAGGGCGAGATCGCCGTCGAGCGCGCGGAGATCGACCGCGGCGAGGCCTGGGACCAGGCCGTCGCACGCGGCCGCTTCATCGCCGACTCCAAGGTGCACGGCGCGGCCCCGGCCGCCTACCGCGCGCTGGAGATCATCGAGGCGGCCAAGGACGGTGACCTGCAGGCGGGCTTCGACGCAGAGGACACCGCTCTCGCGGACCTGATCATGGGCGGCGAGCTGCGCTCCGGCATCTACGCCTTCAACCTGGTGCAGAAGCGCGGCAAGCGCCCGGCCGGTGCGCCGGACAAGTCGCTGGCCCGCCCGGTCACCAAGGTCGGCGTCGTCGGCGCGGGCCTGATGGCCTCGCAGCTGGCGCTGCTCTTCCTGCGCCGCCTCGAGGTGCCGGTCGTGCTGACCGACATCGACCAGGAGCGTGTCGACAAGGGTGTGGGCTACGTCCACGCCGAGATCGAGAAGCTGCTCGGCAAGGGCCGCATCAACCAGGACAAGGCCAACCGCCTCAAGGCCCTGGTGACAGGTGTTCTCGACAAGGCCGAGGGTTTCTCCGACGCGGACTTCATCATCGAGGCCGTCTTCGAGGAGATCGGCGTCAAGCAGCAGGTGTTCGCCGAGGTAGAGGCGGTCGCCCCGGCGCACGCGATCTTCGCCACCAACACCTCCTCGCTGTCGGTGACCGAGATGGCGTCGAAGCTGCAGCACCCGGAGCGGGTCGTCGGCTTCCACTTCTTCAACCCGGTCGCGATCCTCCCGCTGCTGGAGATCGTCCGCGGCGAGAAGACGGACGACGCCGCGCTGGCGACGGCCTTCGGTGTCGCGAAGAAGCTGAAGAAGACCGCGGTACTGGTCAAGGACGCGCCGGCCTTCGTGGTCAACCGCATCCTGACCCGCTTCATGGGCGAGATCCAGAACGTCATCGACGAGGGCACCCCGGTCGAGGTGGCCGAGAAGGCCGTCGAGCCGCTGGGTCTGCCGATGTCACCGCTGGTCCTGCTTGAGCTGGTCGGTCCTGCGATCGGCCTGCATGTCTCCGAGACCCTCAACCGGTCCTTCCCGGACCGCTTCAAGGTCTCCGAGAACCTGGCCGCGGTCGTCAAGGCCGGCAAGCGCGGTTTCTACGTCTACGATTCCGGCAAGCCGGAGCTGGACCCGGAGGTCGCCGCTCTCCTCAAGCAGGGCGATGTCGTCCTGACCGAGGAGCAGACCCGCGAGCGCGTGCTGAACGCGGTGGCGCAGGAGATCGGCCTGATGCTGGAGGAGGGTGTCGTGGCCGAGGCCCAGGACATCGACCTCTGCCTGATCACGGGCGCCGGCTGGCCCTTCCACCTGGGCGGCATCACGCCGTACCTGGACCGCGAGGGTGTCTCCGAGCGCGTGAACGGCAAGCCGTTCCTGGCGCAGGGCGTGGCGAGCGTCCCGGCGTAACGCCTGTCGCGAGCAACCAAGCACGAGAGCAGCGAGCAAGCGACTGCCCCGGCACCGTCCTTCGGTGCCGGGGCAGGCTTGCGTTGTCGAGCCGGCTGCGCGCGGCCGTCAGACCCGGGTCCAGGCCTCCATCGCCAGACCGGACTCCGTCGTCTTCTGCCGCGTGACCCGGAGGCCGCCGTCCGGGGCGAACGCGGCGAGCACGATGCGGCCGTCGGCGTCGAGAGCCAGTGCCGGGGCGCCCACGCACGCTTCTCCGGTGCCGGTCCAGACCGCACCCGCGGGCTCGTCCTCGGTCGGATAGGCGGCCAGCGCGGGCCGTCCGTCGGCGTCGCGCTGCGCCATGAGCGTGCAGTCGTGGCCGTCCACGGAGGCCCGCAGCAGGGCCACCGGTCCGGCGCCCGTCCCGCCGCCCAGCGGTTCCGGCACGCTGTCCTGACGCCAGGCGTGCACCTCCGCGGACTTCTCGTCGCGCCAGAAGAAAGTGACCCGGTCCTCACCGGTCGCCACACCCGACGCGGAGCCGTCCCGGACCTGCGCGGGGATGTCCTCGTCCCTGGTGAACAGGGGCTTGTCGCCGTCCTGCAGCCAGCGCATGATGCCATCGCGGGCGGGCGCGAGAATCTCCGCCCGGCCGCTGCCGGTCGCGGCGACGGCGAGCCTGCCGAGGGCTCCGCTGCCCTTGAGGTCGGCCCACGGCCGCCAGGCTCCCGAGGAGGTCTGGCTGCGACCGCACACCCCGCCGCCGACGTTGCGTACGAAGACATGGACGTTTCCGAGGCCGTCCACGACCGATGCCGGACGGCCTATCTGCCCGGCGAGCTTCCAGTCGTTCGGATACGGCGTGCCCAGCGGCTGCCAGTCCTTCACCGGACGGCCCGACTGGTACTGGACCGCATGGACGACGTCCGTCCGGACCTCGTCACCGCCCGCCGGTGTCTGCCGCAGGCCGAAGAGGTGCACATAGCCGTCCGCTCCCTGCGCGAGGGAGAGGTACGGCAGCAGACCGCCGACCGGGACCACCAGCTCGGGGCCCGACCACTCGGGCCCGGCAGGCCGGGTCTCGGTCCACCGGAGCACACCGCCTACGGTGGGTGCGTACGCCGTGAGCCGGCCGTCCTTGCCGCGCAGCAGCCAGCCCGTGGCCGTCGGACTGTCGTCCTCCGCAGTGCTGACAGGTGCGTGGTCCCGCCGTGCGGTGGGAACGTCGCTAGTCCGGCCCGCCTGCTGCTTCGATCTTCGCGCAGGCCCCAACACCATGGCCACCGGCCACCTTTCCTGACGAGAGACCGCATACAGCGGCCGCATACAACGCTCCATGAAGTGCTGCGACAATAACACCCAGCCGGGCGGCTAATTTTTGGGGATTTCTGATGCAAACGCTTGTGATCGTCGACGCCGCAAATGTGGTCGGTTCAGTGCCCGACGGCTGGTGGCGCGACCGTCGCGGGGCAGCCGAGCGGCTGCGCGACCGGCTGGTCGATGTCGCCGCGGCCGGACTGCCCGGGCATCCCGGTCCCGTCGAGGTGGTGCTCGTCGTTGAGGGGGCAGCCCGCGGGGTGGAGAGTGTGCCCAAGGTGCGAGCCGAGTCCGCGCCGGGCAGCGGGGACGACAGAATCGTGGAGCTGGTGTCCGAGCGCGCGGCCGGCCGGCCCTGCGTCGTGGTCACGGCCGACCGGGAGCTCAGACGGCGGGTGGAGGCGTACGGCGCAGAGTGCATGGGACCGCGGGCGGTTCAGCCGTCCGGCGAGCGTACGTAGAGCACCGCGCCGTCGACCTCGTCGGGCAGCGGCTCGTAGTGCCGGGACAGCAGCCTGCGCAGGGTGGGGATCCGCTCCGGAGCGAACGGTTTGCCGCGGGAGTCGTCCACGATCAGTTCCGGTCTGCGGCTGCGCATCTCGCCTGCGAAGGCCGTCCACGCGCCGTCCACGGCGTACTTCTCACCGACCTGCGGACCGTTGCGGCCGCCGCTGTAGTTGGTGAGCAGCCCGGCGGTCAGATACCGGCTGGCGGGTGCCCGGTCGGCCAGCCAGTACGTCTCGGGGTGTATCCCCCACACCAGAACCGGCTCGGATGGGCCTGTACGGGCCTGTACGGCCGCGGCGAGCCGCTCGGCGTGGGTCAGCTCCTGGCGCGGCGCCAGCATCCCCCAGGCGAGGAACAGCGCGCACCCGCAGGCCGAGGTGAGCAACGCCGACGCGAGCCGGTCGCGCGGCAGGATCTGCAGCGCTCCGGTCGCCAACAGAGCCAGCGGCGGGATCAGTTGAAGGTAGTAGTGGCCGAAGAAGTGGAAGCCGATCAGCACGGCGGCCGCCGACGCCGCCAGCCACAGCCACAGATCGGTGGCGCCGGTCCTGGCGATGCGCAGTACGCGCACGATCGGCGGGATCAGCCCGGCGCAGGCGGCGCCTAGCAGCGCGGCGTTGACCACGGCCCGGAACAGGACGTGGAGTTCGGAGCCGGTGAAGGAGGCGTACGCACGCGAGCCTGTCACCGTCCAGAACACAAAGCCGTACGGAGTGGTCAGCATGGCGGCGCAGAGCACCGGGAGCGCGAAGCCGACTCCCGTGCGCAGCAGGGCTGTTCGGGCCGGCGCCGTCTGCCAGAGCAGCCACAGGACCGGGACCAGGACTGCTCCGCCGGTCTGTTTGGTGAGGAAGGCCCCCGCCACCGCGAGGCCCGCCCCGGCCCAGCGGCCCCGGTCCGCGCACCAGATGGCGGCCGCCGTGAACGGCAGCATGAAGACCTCGAAGGTGGCCGCCTGCGCGTCCTGCGGATTGAGGCCGATGGAGACCAGCAGATAGAGGACCCCGGCGGTGCGTCCGCCCCGGTCGCCCCAGCGGCGGCGGGCGATGCCCGCGAGCAGGGCGGCGGTGATCAGTTGGGCGACGACCGCCAGGAGCTTGACGGAGCGCAGGGATTCGTCGCCGAAGACCGCGAAGGACGCCTGGTACAGCAGGGGCAGCAGCGGCGGTTTGCGGTCGACCACCGTGTCGTACAGCGCTCCCCCGTCGGCCAGTATCCGTGCCTGGACGGCGAGATAGCCCTCGTCCGGGTTCCACAGCCGGCGTCCGAAGGACGGGATGCGGGTGACGAGGGCGAGGAGGGCCAGCGCCGGAAGCAGCCGCCGCCAGTAGCCGGGCGGGGGGACGGCGGACCGGGCACGGCCTCGCTGCCGGGGCAACGCGGTTGCGGATACGTACCGTAGTGATGACGGCGGCTCGACGAGCATGCCTGCCTTTCGGGGTCCGGGGGTCACCCGGAAAAGCACAGTATCCGGCCCCGCAGTCCCCCCGAAGCGGGACATACGGGGCCGGGCAGAACAGGGTCTAGTACACGGCGTCGGGGCCCATCTTGCCGAGGCGGCTGTGGTGGCGCCCGTACACGAAGTACACCAGGAAGCCGAAAGCCATCCAGATGGCGAACCGCACCCAGGTCTCGGCCGGCAGATTGAGCATCAGCCAGATCGACGCGGCCACCGAGAGGATCGGGATGAACGGCACCCACGGGGTGCGGAAGGCGCGGTGCAGGTCGGGCCTGGTGCGGCGCAGCACGATCACGCCGAGCGCGACGACGACGAAGGCGAACAGCGTGCCGATGTTCACCAGCGTCGCAAGCTCGTTGATGCTGGTGAAGCCCGCGATGACGGCGATGAGCACGCCGAGCAGGATGGTCGGCCGGTAGGGCGTGCGGAAGCGCGGGTGGGTGACGGAGAAGAACCGCGGGAGCAGACCGTCGCGGCTCATCGCGAAGAACACCCGGGTCTGCCCGAGCAGCAGGATCATGCACACCGTGGTGAGGCCGACCGCGGCCCCGAAGCTGATGACACCGGCGTAGAAGGGGTGTCCGACGGACTTGAAGGCGTCGGCGAGTGGGGCGCTCACCGACATTTCGGAGTAGTGCTGCATGCCGGTGACCACGAGCGACACGGCAACGTAGAGCACTGTGCAGATGAAGAGCGAGCCGAGGATCCCGCGCGGCATGTCCCGCTGGGGGACCTTGGTCTCCTCGGCGGCGGTGGCCACCACGTCGAAGCCGATGAAGGCGAAGAAGACGACGGAGGCGGCGGTGAAGATGCCCATGATGCCGAAGTTGGTGGGCGCGTAACCGAAGAGCAGCTGGATCAGGGGGGCGTCCAGACCCGCACCGGCGGGCTGTGGCTGGGCCTTGGGGATGAAGGGCGAGTAGTTGGCGACCTTGATGAAGAACGCGCCCGCGACGATCACGATCATGACCACGGTCAGTTTGATGGCGACCACGACCGCCGTGACCTGGGCGGACAGCTTCATGCCGAGCACCAGGATGACGGTCAGAATCAGCACCAGCAGGAAGGCCAGGAGATCGAAGCCGAATCCTTCCGCGACATCGGGCCCGGAGAGCGCTTCGGGCATGTGCCATCCGACGTTGTCCATCAGCGAGCGGACATAGCCCGACCAGCCGACCGCCACTACGGCGGTGCCGAGGGCGAACTCCAGGACCAGGTCCCAGCCGATGGTCCAGGCGACCAGCTCACCGAGCGAGGCGTACGAGAACGTGTACGCGGAGCCGGCCACGGGGACGGTGGAGGCGAACTCGGCGTAGCAGAGGGCGGCGAGGCCACAGACGATGCCCGCGGCCACGAACGCGAGGGCGGTGGCCGGACCTGCTGTCTCCTTGGCCACCTTGCCCGTCAGCACGAAGATGCCGGTGCCGATGATGACCCCGACCCCGAAGACCGTCAGGTCCAGCGCGGAGAGGGACTTCTTGAGCGCATGCTCCGGCTCTTCGGTGTCTCGGATCGACTGTTCGACCGTCTTGGTCCTGAACAGCCCGTCTCCGCCTGGGCCTGTGTCCTGCTGCGTACTCACCGGCGTACCTCCACGCACTCGTCGTGAACGCCATGATTGGGACATCGATGGCCCGGAACAGCCCCGTACGGGTGGATTTCATGCGAATGGGCCGGTCGGACCACCCATACAGGGTGCCCGGCCGGCCCATCGGCGACACGGATCAGTCTCGCGCGGGTTCCACCGCTTCACTGTCGTACCGGCCGTCCAGCCTGGAGACGAGGCCGGTGACCTGGCGGGCGATGTCCGGCGCGGTCAGGCCGATCTCCGCCATGACCTCCTTGCGGGAGGCGTGGTCGAGGAAGCGCGGCGGGATGCCGAAGTCGCGCAGCGGTACGTCGACGCCCGCGTCGCGCAGCGCCTGGGCGATGGCCGAACCGACGCCGCCCGCACGACTGTTGTCCTCGACGGTGACGACGACGCGATGCTGCTCGGCGAGGGGCGCCAGGGCCTCGTCGACCGGCTTGACCCAGCGGGGGTCGACGACGGTGGTCGTGATGCCCTGGGCGTCGAGCAGATCGGCGATCTCCAGGCACATCGGGGCGAGCGCGCCGACGGAGACGAGCAGCACATCGGGTACATCCGTGCCGGCGGTGCGCAGGACGTCCATGCCACCGACCTTGCCGACGGCCTTCACGGCGGGCCCGACCGCGCCCTTGGAGAAGCGCACCACGGTCGGCGCGTCGTCGACCTCGACGGCCTCGCGCAGCTGGGCGCGCACCTGGTCGGCGTCGCGCGGGGCCGCGATCCGCAGGCTGGGCACGCACTGCAGGATCGACATGTCCCACATGCCGTTGTGCGAGGCGCCGTCGGTGCCGGTGACGCCGGCCCGGTCGAGCACGAACGTCACGCCGCACTTGTGCAGGGCCACGTCCATCAGCACTTGGTCGAAGGCGCGGTTGAGGAAGGTGGCGTACACGGCGAAGACGGGGTGCAGTCCGCCGGTCGCGAGGCCGGCGGCGGAGACCGCGCCGTGCTGCTCGGCGATGCCGACGTCATAGACCCGCTCGGGGAAGGCCCTGGCGAACTTGTCGAGGCCGACCGGCTGCAGCATCGCCGCGGTGATCGCGACGATGTCCGCCCGCTCCTTGCCGAGCTTGACCATCTCCTCGCCGAACACGGAGGTCCAGTCGACGCCGGAACTGGCGATCGGCAGGCCGGTGTCGGGGTGGATCTTGCCGACGGCGTGGAAGCGGTCCGCCTCGTCCTGGAGGGCGGGCTGGTAGCCACGGCCCTTCTCGGTGAGGCAGTGGACGATGACGGGCCCGCCGAAGCGCTTGGCGCGCGCGAGCGCGGACTCCAAGGCCTCGATGTCGTGGCCGTCGATGGGGCCGACGTACTTGAGGCCGAGGTCCTCGAACATGCCCTGCGGGGCGATGAAGTCCTTGAGGCCCTTCTTGGCGCCGTGCAGAGTCTCGTAGAGCGGCTTCCCGACGACGGGGGTGCGCTCCAGGATGTCCTTGCCGCGGGCCAGGAACCGCTCGTAGCCGTCGGTGGTGCGCAGTGTGGCGAGGTGGTTGGCGAGGCCGCCGATGGTGGGGGCGTAGGAGCGCTCGTTGTCGTTGACGACGATCACCAGGGGGCGGTCCTTGGCGGCCGCGATGTTGTTCAGGGCCTCCCAGGCCATGCCGCCGGTGAGGGCTCCGTCGCCGATGACGGCGACGACGTGGTCGTCCTTCTTCAGCACCTCGTTGGCCTTGGCGAGGCCGTCGGCCCAGCCGAGCACGGTCGATGCGTGGGAGTTCTCGATGATGTCGTGCTCGGACTCGGCACGCGCGGGGTAGCCGGAGAGGCCGCCCTTCATCTTGAGCTTGGTGAAGTCCTGTCGGCCTGTCAGCAGCTTGTGGACGTAGCTCTGGTGGCCGGTGTCCCAGAGGACCTTGTCCTTCGGGGAGTCGAAGACACGGTGCAGTGCGATGGTCAGTTCGACCACGCCCAGGTTGGGACCGAGGTGGCCGCCGGTCTTGGAGACGGCGTCCACGAGGAAGGTCCGGATCTCGGCAGCCAGCTGGTCCAGCTGCTCCGGGCTGAGCCGGTCCAGATCGCGCGGTCCCGTGATGCGGGTCAGCAGCGCCACCCGTGCCTCCTTGCAGTTGTGCGGTCTAGCTTGCCGGTTTGTCGAGTCTAATGTTCCGTCCGCGGCACCGGTCGCCGGGCGGTGCGATCTACATCACGCATTCGGGTGAACACGCAGAGGTGCACGCATACGCAGGAGTGCCCGGCACCGCGAACGGCGCCGGGCACTCGTGCGGAGCCGCGGTCAGGCGCGGCCCGCGGTCTTCTGTGTCTTGCGGGTGACGGAGTCGATCACCACGGTCGCCAGCAGCACGCCACCGGTGATCATGTACTGGATCGGGGTGGCGATGCCTTCCAGCGCGAGTCCGTACTGAATGGAGACGATCACCATGACGCCGAGCAGCGCGTTCCAGGTCCGGCCGCGTCCGCCGAAGAGGCTGGTGCCGCCGATGACGGCCGCCGCGATGACGTTCATCAGCAGGTCTCCCGCGCCGGCGCTCTGGTTGGCCGCCGCGATCTTGGACGCCCAGAACAGACCGCCGATGGCGGCGAAGGTGCCCGCGATCGAGAAGACCGAGATCCGGACCGCCGTGACGTTGATACCGGCACGACGGGAGGCCTCGACGCTGCCGCCGAGCGCGAAGATCTTGCGGCCGTAGGTGGTCCGACGGAGTACGAAGTCCGTCACCACCAGCACCACGAGGAACAGCACCAGCGCCAGCGGCAGGCCCTTGTACTGGTTGAACATGGCCGCGGCGGCGAAGGCCACCACGGCGAGCAGAACCGTACGCACGACGATGTCGACGAGCGGCCGGGACGGGATGCCGGCGGCCTCACGGCGGCGGGCGTCGAAGAAGGCCGAGAGGAAGAACCCGGCCACCGCGACCGCCGCGAGGCCGTAGGCGGCTGCGACGTCCGTGAAGTAGTACGTGGTCAGCTTGCCGACCACGCCCTCGCCGTCCAGGTTGATCGTGCCCTGGTCGCCGAGGAGCTGGAGCATGAAGCCCAGCCAGAAGAGCAGCCCGGCCAGGGTGACTGCGAACGCGGGTGCGCCGATCCGGGCGAAGAAGAAGCCGTGGAGCGCGCCGATGACCGCGCCGCTGACGATCGCGACGATCACGGCGAGCCACTCGTTCATGCCATGGGTGACGCTCATGACGGCGGCGATCGCGCCGGCGACGCCACTGACCGAGCCGACCGACAGGTCGATCTCGCCGAGCAGCAGCACGAAGATGATGCCGACGGCCATCATGCCGGTGGCGACCATCGTGACCGCGATGTTGCTGAGGTTCTGCGCGGAAAGGAAGTTCGAGTTCAGGCTCTGGAAGACCACGGCGATGATGACCAGGCCGATGATCACGGGGATCGAGCCCAGGTCACCGGAGTGCAGCTTGCGCTTGAACTCCGTGAGGTAGCCGGCGAAGCCCTGCTCGCGGACGAGCAGCCGGGGGTCGACCGCGGTGACCGCGTCGTGAGCGGCTTCGGGGTTGACGACGGGCGGAGTGGAGGTCTTTTGTGTGTTCACTTCTGAACCTCCGTGGTGCGCGCCGCACGCCGGGTGACGGCGTTGTCCGTGGCGCCGGTGATGGCGGAGATGATCTCTTCCTGCGAGGTGACCTTGACGTCGAAGACGCCGTTGTTCCGGCCGAGCCGGAGCACCGCCACCTTGTCCGCGACGGCCTTCACATCGGCCATGTTGTGGCTGATGAGGATCACCGCGTGGCCGCGCTCGCGCAGCCGCTCCACGAGGTCGAGAACCTGGGCGGTCTGCTCGACGCCGAGGGCCGCGGTGGGCTCGTCGAGGATGACGAGCTTCGGCTCGCCGAGCATGGACCGGGCGATGGCCACGGTCTGGCGCTGACCGCCGGAGAGCGAGGCGATCGGGATGCGCACGCTGGGGATGCGGATCGACAGCGTGTCGAGCAGCTCGCGGGCGCGGCGCTCCATCTCGACCTCGTTGAGGATGCCGCGCTTGCGGATCTCCCGGCCGAGGTAGAGGTTGCCGACGACATCGATGTTGTCGCACAGCGCGAGGTCCTGGTAGACGGTCGCGATACCCAGGTTCTGGGCGTCGTGCGGCCGGTCGATCGATACGGACCTGCCTTCCCACTCGATGACGCCTTCATCGATGGGATGCACGCCGGCAATCGTCTTGACCAGCGTGGACTTTCCGGCGCCGTTGTCGCCTACGAGGGCGACCACCTCGCCGCCGTGGACCTCAAGCTCTACGTCGGTGAGCGCCTGAACGGCACCGAATCGCTTGGAGACCCCGCGCAACGCCAGCACGGGCGTAGCGGACACGTGAACCATCTCCTTCGCCGCCTGACCGGCGGGGATGCCGCGCCGGGGGAACGGGCGCGGTGGTTGAGCAGAAGCGAACAGAAGGGAAGAAGCGTTTCTGTACGGCGCCCCGCCCCGACGGCTGGGGCTGTATGAGGGGCGGAGCACCGGACGGGCTTCCAGGGGGCGTAAGTCCCGTAAGGCTGGGGGGACTTACTTCAGACCGAGTGCGTCGCAGGCGGCCTTGTACTTCGGGGTGCAGATCTGGGCGGCCGTGTACACGCCGTCCTTGATGACCGTGTCGTTGATGTTTTCCTTGGTCAGCGAGACGACCGGGACCAGCACGGAGGGGATGCCCTTGTTGGTGGGGCTGTCCACCTTCTCCTTGGCGATGGAGTCGAGCTTCTCGCCCTTGGCGAGCGCGACGGCCATCTCGGCGGCGGCAGCGGCCTCCGGCGCGTACGGCTTGTAGACGCTCGCGTACTGCTCACCCGCGACGATCCGCTGCACACCGGCGAGCTCGGCGTCCTGACCAGTGACCGGCGGGAGCTTGGCGAAGCCGCCGGCCTTCAGGGCGGTGATGATGCCGCCCGCCATGCCGTCGTTGGCGGAGTAGACACCGATGATCTTGTCCTTGCCAAGGGCCGAGATCGCGGCCTCCATGTTGGCGTTGGCGTTCTCCGGCTTCCACTCCTTGGTGTCGTACTCCTTGCCGATGTTCACCTTGCCGTCGAGCTCGGCGTGCGCGCCCTTCTTGAAGAGGGCGGCGTTCGGGTCGGTGACGGCGCCGTTCATCATGACGATCTGGCCGTCCTTGGCCTTGGCGCCGAGAGCGGTGAGGAGCGCCTTGCCCTGGACGTGGCCGACCTCTTCGTTGTCGAAAGAGGTGTAGGCGTCGATCGGACCCTCGGCCAGGCGGTCGAAGGCGACGACCGGGATGCCCTGGTCCTTGGCCTTCTTGACCGAGCCGGCTATGGCCTTGGAGTCCACCGCATCGACGATCAGCGCGTCGACCTTGTTGGTGATCATCGTGTCGACCTGCTGGTTCTGCACGGTCGCGTCCTGCTTGGCGTTTGCGTAGATGACCTCGGCCTTGCCGTTGGTCAGCTCGCTGATCTTCTTCTCGATGAGCGGCTTGTCGAACTGCTCGTAGCGCGCCGTCTGGTTCTCCGGCAGCAGCAGACCGATCTTGATCGCGTCGCCCTTACCGGCGCCGGTCTCCTTGGTCTGGTCGCCCGACTCCTTGGCGCTGCCACACGCGGCGAGGGAAACAGCCATCGTGGTGGCTGCTACGGCAACGGCGGCACGACGCATGCGCATGTTCATCTTCGAAAACCTCCCTGACGAGGCCGCGTCGCTGCGGCCGAGGTGGCTGGAAGTCAACTCGGCCCCACTGCCAGCGTCAAGGAGTAAATCCTTAACGAGATGACAACGGTGCCATTCGTTATCTAAATGAAGGCAGGTGCTCCGGCAGGGAGCGGGCTGTCCAGAAGGGTCGAATCGCCCATTTCGCTGAGTACCAAGGCCAGCGCACCCAGCACTTCGGCACGCCCTCCGAGCGCCCCCGGAAGGACGGACAACTGACGTGCCGCGCTGGGAATCGCGTAACGGGAGACCGACTCCCGGATCGGTCCGAGAACCAATTCTCCCGCTTCCGCAAGATTTCCGCCCAGGACGACGCGACTCGGGTTGAGCAGGTTGCACAGATTGGCCACGCCGCTGCCGATGTGCCGCCCGACATCGGCGACGACGCGCCGGCAGCCGGGGTCACCCTCGCGCGCCAATTGCACCACGCGCTCCATGGTCAGATCGGGTCCGTGGCTCGACTGGAGCAACGGCAGTACGTAGCGGGCGGCGGCGAACGTCTCCAGGCAGCCGCGATTGCCGCAGCGGCAGACGGGGCCCGACTCGTCCAGCGTGATGTGGCCGATCTCGCCGGCCGTGCCGCCCGGGCCGCGGTAGATCTGGCCGTCGATCACCAGACCCGCGCCGACGCCGCTGGCGACCTTGATGTACGCGAGATCCCGGACTCCCCGGCCGCTGCCCCAGACCAGCTCGCCCAGGGCGCCGAGGTTGGCGTCGTTGTCGACGTACACAGGCACGCCGAGCCGCCCGGAGAGCTCCTCGCTGGGGTTGATCCCGGTCCAGCCCGGCAGGATCGCGGTGGAGCCGAGAGTGCCGGACTCCACGTCGATCGGACCCGGTACGCCGAGACCGACCCCGATCACCTTGTCCTGGCCGATCCCGGTCGCCGCGATCAGCCGGGTGACCAGCGCTTCGGCCCGGCCGAAGCCCTGCGCGGACGAGGCGTCCACATCGAGCGGCTCGGACTCCTCTGCGAGCACCTGGTGGGCGAGGTTGCCGACGGCGACGCGCAGGTGGGTGTGGCCGAAGTCGACGCCGATGACGATGCCCGCGTCGCCGCTGAGCGAGACGCTGCGTGCCCGGCGTCCGCCGGCCGAGGTGGGGGTGACCTCGACGGTTCCGCCGTCCTTCAGTTCGCGAACGATATTGGAGACCGTTGCTGCGGAGAGACCTGTGCTCCTCGCGATTTCCGCCTGCGTGAGCGAGCCCGCCATACGAACGGCGCGTACGACCCGCTCCAGGTTTGCCCGGTGCAGAGATGTCTGCGACCCCGGAGTCTCCATTGACCCATCCACTCCTGCCCCCGGCGGGCGGCACGACGGCCGCCCCCGGCCGGGGCCACCGCGAAGCGACACCCGACGTTTCTCCAACTTGTGAACTCTAAGCTCAACTCTCGGGCCTTATCCCGTCAAGTCCTTGAGCGGAGACAACCGCGGATGAGCGAGGCCGGGCGACAGCTGGGACAGCGATCGGCGAAGTGGAGCATTCCGGGCGTCTAGTCGGCCGCCAGCTCGGCGTTGGCCCGGGCCGTGACCAGGGTGAGCAGGCGGCCCGCGGTCTGCAGGTCCTCGGCCGGCAGGCCGCCGTAGAGCCGCTCTGTGATCTCGGCGACTGCCGCCCGGATCTGTCCGTTCAGCGTCCGGCCCGCTTCCGTGATGCGGAGGCGGGACGTGTCACCGGGCAGGGTCTCCAGCAGCTTCGACTCGGCGAGCTCGCCGATGGTTGCCAGGACCGCCGACTCGTCGATCTTCAGTGCACCGGTCATCCGGGCGACGAGGGCGCCGTGCCCGACGGCCTCACCGCCGTCCGCGACGGCGTTCAGCGCCACCGACTGATTGAACGTGGTGCCGGTGGGAGCCAGGACGGTCTCCAGAAGGGCCCGGGTCGCATAGTGGGCCTGGCCTATGACCTGGCCGTTGAGGGTGGGTGCAGTGGACATGACTACTCCTCGGTCGGGAGGTCGAGCGGGTCGGGTGAGTCGAGTGGTGTGTCGAGCAGGATCGCCAGCTCGCGCGAGAGCACTTCGGTACGCCGCCCGTCCAGACCCCCCAGGGGCTCCAGAAGCTGATCCAGGAGCCGCTGGACGATGTTGATCGCGCGCCGGGTGATCTCACGCCCCTCGGGGGTGAGCGACAGCTGGACCGCGCGCGTGTCGGCGGGGTCCGGGGCGCGCTCGACGAGACCGGCCGCCTCCAGGGCGCGGGCCAGCTTCGAGACGTACAGCGGTTCGAGGCCGGTGCGGTCTGCGAGCTGCCGCTGACTGGGCCGCAGCCCGGAGCGCTCCATGCCGAGCAGCGACGCGACCAGTGAGTACTGGGCGTGGGTCAGACCCAGCGGCGCGACGGCCCGGTCGACGGCGACCCGCCATTTCATCGACAGCCGCCAGACCAGGAAGCCGGGCGTGGGGCCTTCGGATGCTGCGTTCACAGCAAATACCATACATGGCTACTATGTACATGGCTACTGTTTTGAAGCACGGAACCCCGGCCCCTCGCGAGGGGCCGGGGTTCCGTGTGGTGCTCCTACTTCAGCGCGCCCGCGGTCAGACCGGCGACCACCTGCCGCTGGAAGATGATGTACGCCGCGAGCACCGGCAGCATCGCCATCACCAGACCGGCGAAGAGACCGGACCAGTCACCCTTGTAACCCTGGCTGACGGCAAGTTCGACCAGGCCCTGGGAGAGCACCTTCTTCTCCGGCTCGGTGTTGAGCACGGTCGGCAGCATGTACTGGTTCCACTGCCCGAGGAAGTTGAAGATGGCGACGCTGATCAGGCCCGGCTTCGCCATCGGCAGCATCACCTGGAAGAACGTCCGGGTGTGGGAGGCCCCGTCGATGATCGCCGCCTCGGCCACCGAGCTCGGCAGCGTACGGAAGAAGGCGGTGAGGAAGAAGACGGTGAACGGCAGGGAGTAGGCGATGTACACCAGGATCAGGCCGTGCAGCGTGTTCAGCAGGGCGACGTTGTTCAGTACGTAGAACAGCGGCACGAGCGCCAGCATGATGGGGAAACTCATTCCTCCGATGAAGAGGAAGTAGATGAAGCGGTTCCCGGGGAAGTCGAAACGCGCCAGGACGTACGCGGCCATGGAGCCGAACAGCAGCGTGCCGATCAGCGAACCGCCCACCACCAGAACGGTGTTGAGGAAATAGTCGCTCATGTGCGCCTGGCTCCACGCGCGCGACCAGTTCTCGAAGTGCAGCGTGTCGGGCAGTGACCACGGCGAGGTGAAGATGGCCTTGTCGGTCTTGAACGAGGTCATCACCGCCCAGAGCAGCGGCAGGACGACCATGATCGCCCAGATGACGAGCACACCGTGGGAGAAGACGTTGAGGACGCCGCCCTCGGTCTTCTTCGTCCTGGCGGGCGCCACTGTCGTCTTCACCACCGGCGGGCGGTCCTCGGAGATACCGGCGGGCGGGGTGTCAGTCGTCTTCATGTCAGAACTCCAGCCGCTCGCGCCGGCCGAGCCGCATCACGACGGCCGCGAAGGCCAGCGTGACAACGAGCAGGGCGACACCGATCGTTGTCGCGTATGCCGCCTGGCCGTCGCGGAACGCCGTTTGGTAGACGTACAGCGTGAGCACCGTCGTTGAGTAGTCCGGTCCGCCGGGGCCCACGGTCATGATCTGGACGACCGCGAAGGACTCCGCGCCGAGGGCCAGGATTCCCATGTAGACCCAGCCCGACTGCACGGTGTCCCACAGCAGCGGCAGGGTGATCCGGAAGAAGGTGGTGAACCGGTTCGCGCCGTCCAGCAGCGCCGCCTCGTAGAAGTCCCTGGGGATGGACGCCATGCCCGCGGAGAACAGCACGACGAAGAAGCCGACCGTGCTCCAGACCAGGACCGCCATGACGCACCACAGGGCGAGATCGGGGTCGCCGAGCCAGCCCGGCTGGATGCTGTCGAGGCCCACAGCCCGCAACGCCCCGTTGATCGCGCCCTCGTTGGGGTTGTACGCGAACTGGAACAGCAGGGCGACGATCGCGATCGACAGCACCTGCGGGAAGAAGTACGCGATCTTGTAGAAGGCCGAACCGCGCACACCGGCGATGGCGGCGCCCTTACGGCGCCGCCCGCCGACATTGAGCATGAAGGCGAAGAACAGCGCGAGGCCGAGCGTCACCAGCGGCAGCAGCAGCGCGAACCACAGACTGTGCTGCAGCGACTTCCAGAAGATGTCGTCGTCCAGCATTCGGCTGTAATTGTCGAAGCCGACCATCTTGAAGTCCGGGCTCAGGCCGGTCCAGTCCGTGAAGGAGTAGTAGATGGACTGGATGAACGGCCATATGACGAAGATTGCGTACAACGCCAGTGGGGCCGCCAAGAACCCCACGATGAACCGGTACTTGCCGTGTTGCATGGTTACCGACCCCGATCTTCCGGCGAATGCCGCCGCTGGTGACGCGATCTCACTGGTGCTTGTAGTGCTTGATGGACTGGTCCTTGGCCGCCGCGTCCGCGAAGCCCTGAATCTTCTTGATGGTCTCGGCCGGGGTCGCTCGGCCCGCCATCATCTCGCCCAGTCCGGCGACGCCGATCTGCTCCTTCTGCAGCTTCACGTACCAGTCCTGCAGGCGCGGATTGACGACGTTCTCGCCTGCCTTCTTCAGCGCGTCGACACCGGACTGCATCGCCGTCGAAAGGGTCAGGCCGTCGGTGCCGCCGTTGAACGCCGTCAGCGACTTCACCTGCTGGGTGAAGCTCTTCGACGAGGCCTCGCTGAGCATGATGCGCAGCTGCTCCATGCCGCCCTCGGCGTTCTTCGCCTTGGCCGGGACGACAAAGGGCTCACCGCCGGAAGCCCAGATGGTGCCGAACGGCAGCTTGTCGGACTTGTCGAGGCCGGTGGGCGCGGCCACCATCATCTTGAAGTCCTTGGGCGTGGTCTTCGCCGCCTCGTTCTCCACCCAGGAGCCGTTGGGAATGAAGAGCGCCTTGCCCTCGGTCCAGGCCGTCTGGGACTGGATGTGGTCGATGCCGGGGGTGCCCTTGAGGATGTAGCCCTTCTTGAAGAGCTCGTAGTACGCCTCGAAGGCGGCCTTGACGGCCGGGTGCTCCCAGGCCTTGGGCTCGAGGTTGTCGATCGCGTCGAGGACCTCACGGCCGCCGATCTTGGCGATGAAGGGGTACAGCGAGAACGGCAGGTAGTACGGGTGCTTGCCCGCGTACGTCCAGCCGGCGATGCCCTGCTTCTTCGCCTTCTCGCACAGGGCGAGCATCTCGTCCCAGGTCTCCGGGTACGTGGAGTCGAGCTTCTCCAGGGCGGTCTGGGAGTACCACACGCCGTACACGGTGTACGCGTAGTAGAGGATCCAGACCGGGTCACCGTCGAACTGGCCCATCTCGACGATGCCCGGGCGCAGCGTGTCGCGCACCTTCTTGTTCGGGTCGTCGATGGACGGCGCGTCCAGCAGCGGGGTGAGGTCGGCGAGCTGCTTCTTGCCGACCAGGACGCCCATGTCCATCTGCTGGGCGCCTGAGTTGTCGATCAGGTCCGGCGGGGTGCCGCCGTTGAAGCGCGGCTGCAGCTCCGACTGGATCTTCTGCGTCGCGCGGTGCTTGACCTTCGGCGCCTTGGGGAAGGCCTCCTGGTACTTCTTCTCGGCGTCCAGGGCGTACTGCTGGCCGAAGCCACCGTCGAAGATGACGACTTCGAGCTGCGCCGTTTCATTGACACCGAGCGGGTTCTTGGCGGTCTTCTTGCCCTTTTCGACCTTGTTCTCGCTGCCGCCGTCGCTGCTCGCACACGCAGACAGGAAGCTCATCGTCGGAACGGTGATCAAACCGATTGCTGCGGAACGCTTGATCAGATCACGACGGCCAAGGCCCTCATTGTTGTGGGCGGAGGTGGATCCCATGCTCAAGTCCTCGCCTTCTCCAGGACTCAGGCGGTGTACCGGTCGCCCGTCCTTCTCGCCTGAGGCGAAGGGCCCCGCCACCGCAGTCAGTTGCTGTGTCTTCCCGGGGGGAAACTCAGTGAAGCTTGGGTCGTGCACGGTCGGCAGCGGGAACGGATCTTCCGCGGACGGCAGTCGAATTGCAGACGCCGGTCCGCCTTCCCCCGTCCCCCCTGGCCCGCTGCCGCTGTGGAACAGCTATGCGGGTGCCGACAGGTATAGTCCACTTCACATCGGGTGAGCAAGATCGAGAGCAAGGTTGGGCAGCAGTCTTTCCCGAGTTGAGACCTCGCGGACACCTGAGTCGCGTGCGCACCCATACGATCACAGCGTTCTTCGCCGAACGGCTGAATCCAGCCGCCTCACCCCGTCAACACCCTTGACACCGTATGGCACTTACCTCCCTACTGGAGCCTGCGCATCGCGCCTGACAACGTTGTCCAACGTGGCTTCCACTGGAGGAAAGGCCCCGGGATGCAGCCCACCCCCAGACCTCAGCTGAGACCATTCCACGCGGCAGCCCTGGTGGCTGCCGCTTCCATGCTCGTGATGACGGCCCAGTCGGCCGCCGTGGCACTCCCCGCGCCGTCCGCCCAATCCCCCTCGGCGGACCGGGAATTCGCCTCGTCCTTCGAGGCGGAAGAGCCCCAGCCGGACTGGCGCAATACCGTTGACATCGGAGCAGATGGACAGAAACGGTCATCCGGCGTGGATGGCGGATTCTCCAGCGGAATACCAGGCAATATCACCGATAAGGTGATCGAGCTGCGCGCCAGCAACGAGAACACCGGCGCCGGTGAGACCAAGGAGAACCTGGTCGACCTGCAGCCGGGCACCAAATGGCTGGGCTTCGAGCCGACCGCCTGGATCGAGTTCGATACGGACGAACCGGTCAAGGTCGTCACGTATGCGCTCACTTCGGCGAACGACCACGCCGAGCGCGACCCGAAGGACTGGACCCTCAAGGGCTCGGCCGACGGCAAGGAATGGAAGGTCCTGGATTCCCGCGAGGGCCAGACCTTCGAGAAGCGCTTCGAGACGAAGACGTACAACGTCGGCGATGGCACGAACGCGACGGCGTACGCCCACTACCGGCTGGAGATCACCAAGAACAACGGCGCCGGCGACGCCACCCAGCTCGCCGATGTGCAGTTCTCCAACGGCGACACCAGCACGCCCACTCCCGACGACATGCGCAGCCAGGTCGACCGCGGGCCCGGCGGCTCCCCCACCGCCAAGGCCAATGCGGGCTTCACCGGCACGCGGGCGCTGAAGTACGCCGGCACCCACAAGGCGGATGGCCGGGCCTACTCGTACAACAAGGTCTTCGACGTCAATACGGCCGTGGGCCGCGACACCCAGCTGTCATACCGGGTCTTCCCCTCCCTTCCGGAGACGGATCTCAACTATCCGGCCACGAATGCGTCGGTGGACCTCGTCTTCACCGACGGCGCCTATCTGAGTGATCTTCGGGCGCTCGACTCGCACGGCGGGCTGCTGTCCCCGCAAGGACAGGGCGCGGCCAAGCGGCTCTACGTCAACCAGTGGAACCATGTCGCGTCCAGGATCGGCTCGGTCGCGGCCGGCAAGACGGTCGACCGGATCCTGGTGGCGTACGACTCCCCCAAGGGCCCGGCGAAGTTCCAGGGCTGGGTCGACGACATCTCGCTGGCGCCCAAGGCTCCCGAGAAGAGGCTCGCCCACCTCTCGGACTACGCGTCGACCACCCGCGGCACCAACTCCAGTGGCTCCTTCTCGCGCGGCAACAACTTCCCCGCGACCGCCGTCCCGCACGGCTTCAACTTCTGGACGCCGGTGACCAACGCCGCGTCGAGGAGCTGGCTGTACGAGTACGCGCGCGGCAACAACGCGGACAACCTGCCCACCGTGCAGGCCTTCAGCGCCAGCCATGAGCCGAGCCCCTGGATGGGCGACCGGCAGACCTTCCAGCTGATGCCGTCGGCGGCGGCGGGCACACCGGACACCGACCGCACCAAGCGCGCCCTGGCCTTCCGGCACGAGAAGGAGACCGCCCGTCCGCACTACTACGGGGTCACCTTCGAAAACGGCCTCAAGGCCGAGATCACCCCGTCGGATCACGCGGCGATGATGCGGTTCACCTATCCCGGTGACGACGCGAGCATCATCTTCGACAACGTCACCAAGGAGGGCGGGCTGACCCTCGATCCGGCCACCCGCTCCTTCACCGGTTTCTCGGACGTCAAGAGCGGTCTGTCCACCGGGGCCACCCGGCTCTTCCTGTACGGCGTCTTCGACGCGCCGGTCACCGCGTCGGGCGCCGACGGCGTGAGCGGCCACCTCCGCTTCGACGCCGGCGAGGACCGCACCGTCGGTCTCCGGCTGGCGACCTCACTGATCAGCGTCGACCAGGCGAAGAAGAACCTCGCCGACGAGATCCCGGCCGGCACGGGCTTCGAGCGGGTCAAGGACCGGGCACAGAGCGCCTGGGACGATCTCCTCGGCAAGGTGGAGGTCGAGGGCGCGAACCACGACCAGCTCACCACTCTCTACTCCAGCCTGTACCGGCTGTACCTCTATCCCAACTCCGGTTTCGAGAACACCGGCACCGCGTCCCGCCCCAAGCACCAGTACGCGAGCCCGTTCTCCCCCATGACCGGGCCCGACACTCCGACCCACACCGGCGCGAAGATCGTCGACGGCAAGGTGTACGTCAACAACGGCTTCTGGGACACCTACCGGACGACCTGGCCGGCGTACTCCTTCCTCACCCCGAAGAAGGCGGGCGAGCTGGTGGACGGCTTCGTCCAGCAGTACAAGGACGGCGGCTGGATCTCCCGCTGGTCCTCGCCCGGCTATGCCGACCTGATGACCGGCACCAGCTCGGACGTGGCCTTCGCCGACGCGTACGTCAAGGGCGTGGACTTCGACGCAGAGGCGGCGTACGAGGCGGCGCTGAAGAACGCGTCAGTGGTCCCGCCGAGCTCGGGCGTCGGGCGCAAGGGCATGGAGACCTCGCCGTTCCTCGGCTACGCCTCCACCGAGACCCATGAGGGGCTGTCCTGGTCGCTGGAGGGCTACCTCAACGACTACGGCCTCGCGAAGATGGGCCAGGCCCTCTTCAAGAAGACCAAGAAGGCGCGCTATCAGGAGGAGTCGGAGTACTTCCTCAACCGGGCCCGCAACTACATCACGCTCTTCGACTCCAAGGCCGGCTTCTTCCAGGGCCGCGATCTGAAGGGCGACTGGCGGGTCGAGAGCGAGAAGTACGATCCGCGGGTGTGGGGCTACGACTACACCGAGACCAACGGCTGGGGCTATGCCTTCACGGCTCCGCAGGACAGCCGCGGCCTCGCCAATCTCTACGGCGGACGCTCCGCGCTCGGCGAGAAGCTCGACAGCTACTTCTCCACCCCGGAGACGGCCTCGCCCGAGTTCGTCGGCTCCTACGGCAGCGTCATCCATGAGATGACGGAGGCCCGCGATGTCCGGATGGGCATGTACGGCCACTCCAACCAGGTCGCCCACCACGTCACGTACATGTACAACGCCGCCTCTCAGCCCTGGAAGACCCAGGAGAAGGTGCGCGAGGTGCTCTCCCGCCTCTACACCGGCAGCGAGATCGGGCAGGGCTACCACGGCGACGAGGACAACGGCGAGCAGTCGGCCTGGTATCTCTTCTCCGCGCTCGGCTTCTACCCGCTGGTGATGGGCAGTGGCGAGTACGCGATCGGTTCGCCGCTCTTCACCAAGGCGACCGTGCATCTGGAGAACGGCCGTGACCTGGTGGTCAAGGCCCCGAAGAACAGCGCGAAGAACGTCTACGTCCAGGGTCTGAGGGTGAACGGCAAGACCTGGAACTCCACTGCTCTGCCGCATCAGCTGATCGCGCAGGGCGGCACGCTGGAGTTCGCGATGGGCCCGAAGCCGTCCTCGTGGGGTACCGGCAAGAACGCCGCCCCGGTCTCCATCACCCAGGACGACAAGGTGCCGTCGCCGCGCCACGATGTGATCACGGCGAGCGGTCCGCTCTTCGACAACGCCTCCGCCACAGAGGCGACGTTCGAGACGGCGGAGCTGCCGGTGGCATCGAAGACCCGGGCGGTGCAGTACACCCTCACCTCGTCGGCACGGGCGAAGGCCCCGGCGGGATGGGTGCTGCAGGGGTCGCAGGACGGGACGGACTGGAAGGACCTCGACAAGCGGTCCGGCCAGTCGTTCGCCTGGGACAGGCAGACCCGCGTCTTCACGGTGGGCGCGCCCGGGACGTACGCCAAGTACCGGCTGGTGGCGACAGGTTCGGGGACGCTCGCGGAGGTCGAGCTGCTCTCCTGACGTCACGAGTTCATCACACCACCAGACAGGCCCGCATTCGGTTCCTCCGGATGCGGGCCCGTTTGTCCCCCTGTGCCCCCCTCCCGGACCCGCTGATTCCCCTTCAAACCGATTGACTGGTAAAGATGTTGTGCAACGATCCTGATGATCCTGCGATGACCTCATGAGGCACATCGCGTCTCATCACGCACATGGAGAAAAATACGTGGCCAATCTTCCCGGCCGTAAGCGCGGACGCGTCCTGACGCGTCTCGCCGTCGCAGCCATAGCCGCTGCCCTGGTCGGCACCACCGCCGGGTCCGCCGTGGCCGACGACCCGGCTCCCGCCCCGAAGAGCGCCGACATGGCCGCTGCTGTGGCCGAGCCGTCCAACGCGCCCGCCGCGGTGCAGGCCGGCACCACCCCGGTGTTCCTCCTCTGGGGTGTCGACAAGAACACCAACGCCTACGTCTACGGCCCGAACGGCAGCGGAGGCTTCGCCACCCGCGACTTCGTCTCCGGGGGCTGGGACGCGATCAAGCTCGCCGCGTCGATCGACCTCAATGGCGACGGACAGTACGACGGCGCCTGGACCTGGGACAACGCCGGTTACGTCGCGTACGGCGACGACGCAGGCGCCCGGGAGGTGGGCCGGGGCTGGAACATCTACAACCTGGTCCTGTCCCCGAGCAACCTCGGCGGCACCGCGTCGGACGACGTCCTCGCCCGGGACAAGTCCGGTGTGCTCTGGCTGTACAAGGGCACCAGCACCGGCGCCTTTTCGACGCGCGTGAAGGCCGGTTCCGGCTGGAACATCTACACGCACATCACCGGCAAGGGCGACCTGTCCGGTGACGGCCGCGCGGATATCGTCGCCAAGGACGCGTCCGGCGTGCTGTGGCTGTACAAGGGCACGGGCAACGCTGCCGCGCCCTTCTCGGCCCGTACCAAGGTCGGCTCCGGCTGGAACATCTACAACAAGATCATCGCCAACGGTGACCTGAACCTGGACGGCCGCACGGACGTCGTCGCGCGCGACGCCGCGGGCGCCCTGTGGCTGTACAAGGGCACCGGCAACGCCGCCGCCCCGTTCAGCGCCCGTACCAAGGTCGGCTCCGGCTTCAACATCTACAACAAGCTGTTCTGATCCCGTAGCCCGGAGCTCACCGCTCATACGGAAGGGCCGCACCCCGTCACGGCGGTTTCTAGGGATTGTCGCAACACGTGGTCGGTTTGATCAGGCCGCGAGCAGTTTGTGCAGGCGCTCGGCTGGGGTCTCCCAGCCGAGCGTT
>NZ_JBIAPW010000038.1:0-89340 GCF_042888505.1 Streptomyces sp. NPDC002870 | reverse complement strand
TCGGGCTTTCCTCCGGGCGCTTCCCTTCGGTCTTGCGTTTCCAACCTTACCAGACTCTTTTTCCATTCCGTTTCCGGTGAGGAATTCGAATCCAGCGGCCGATTGGAGAGGCCTGTTTGCCTTTCGGCTGACCCGACGTTATCAGAAGTTCTGAGTCGGAATTCCCGTCCCGTTCGGGACAGCTTTCCGGGCGTACAAGTACGCCGGGTTCCCGTCGGGCGGAGCCGTAAACCTACTGGAGCGGAGCGCCCCGATGCAAATCGGGGGCTCCGCTCCACGACGACCCGTCAGACCTCGACGACGACGGGGAGGATCATCGGGCGTCGGCGGTAGGTGTCCGAGACCCACTTGCCCACCGAGCGGCGGATCAGCTGCTGGAGTTGGTGGGGCTCCACCACGCCGTCCTGGGCCGACTTGTTGAGGGCTTCCTCGATCTTCGGGATGACGGCGGTGAGGGCCGAGTCCTCGATGCCGGAGCCGCGGGCGTGGATGTGCGGGCCGGCGGTGATCTTGCCGCTGGTGCTGTCCACGACCACGAAGACCGAGATGATGCCCTCGTCGCCGAGG
This sequence comes from Streptomyces sp. NPDC002870, assembly GCF_042888505.1. NCBI lineage: Bacteria > Bacillati > Actinomycetota > Actinomycetes > Kitasatosporales > Streptomycetaceae > Streptomyces > Streptomyces sp. NPDC002870. The sequence continues at coordinate 88,773 of NZ_JBIAPW010000038.1, read as the reverse complement.
ATGCGGCGGTCCTTGAGAGAGGCCTCGGTGACATCGCCGACCGAGAGGCCGTCGACGTACACATAGCCCGCCTGGACCTTGCCGACGATCTTGGCCTTGCCGTCGACGAGGTCGACGACGACGCCGTCCTCTGCGATGACGATGCGGTCCTTCGGGACACCCGTCAGCGCGCCGAGTTCGGCGTTGGCGCGCAGGTGGCGCCATTCGCCGTGGACCGGCATCAGGTTCTTCGGCTTGCAGATGTTGTAGAAGTACAACAGCTCGCCGGCCGAGGCGTGGCCCGAGACATGGACCTTGGCGTTGCCCTTGTGGACGACGTTCGCGCCCCACCTGGTCAGGCCGTTGATCACGCGGTAGACCGCGTTCTCGTTGCCCGGGATGAGGGACGACGCCAGGATCACCGTGTCGCCCTGGACGATGCGGATCTGGTGGTCGCGGTTGGCCATCCGGGAGAGGGCGGCCATCGGCTCGCCCTGGGATCCCGTGCAGACCAGCACGATCTCGTGGTCCGGGAGGTCGTCGAGGGTCTTGACGTCCACGACCAGACCGGCCGGAACCCGCAGATAGCCGAGGTCGCGGGCGATGCCCATGTTGCGGACCATCGACCGGCCGACGAAGGCCACACGGCGGCCGTATTCGTGGGCAGCGTCGAGGATCTGCTGGATGCGGTGCACATGGCTGGCGAAGCTCGCCACGATGATGCGCTTCTGGGCGTTCGCGAAGACCGTGCGCAGGACATTGGAAATGTCCTTCTCCGGCGGGACGAAGCCCGGGACCTCGGCGTTCGTCGAGTCGGAGAGGAGGATGTCGATGCCCTCCTCGCTGAGCCGCGCGAAGGCATGCAGGTCGGTCAGGCGGCCGTCCAGCGGGAGCTGGTCCATCTTGAAGTCGCCGGTGTGGACCGCCATGCCCGCGGGGGTGCGGATGGCGACCGCCAGGGCGTCCGGGATGGAGTGGTTGACCGCGACGAACTCGCAGTCGAAGGGGCCGATGCGCTCGCGGTGGCCCTCGGTGACTTCGAGGGTGTACGGGCGGATTCGGTGCTCCTGGAGCTTTGCCTCGATCAGGGCGAGGGTCAGCTTGGAGCCGATCAGCGGGATGTCCGGCTTCAGCCGGAGCAGGAACGGGACGCCGCCGATGTGGTCCTCGTGGCCGTGCGTGAGCACGATGCCGTCGACGTCGTCGAGGCGGTCCCGGATGGTGGTGAAGTCCGGCAGGATCAGGTCGATACCCGGCTGCTCCTCCTCGGGGAAGAGGACGCCGCAGTCGACGATGAGCAGCCGGCCGTCGTACTCGAAGACCGTCATGTTTCGGCCGATCTCGCCGAGACCGCCGAGTGGGGTGATGCGCAGGCCGCCCTTGGGAAGCTTCGGCGGGGCACCTAGTTCAGGATGCGGATGACTCAAAAGACTCTCCTCACCACGCACGCCACGCACCGCTTCGGCACGTGGCGTACATGACATTCGTGCACTTGCTGTTGTCAGTAATCCGGCCGTTCGGGCCGGTTTTCTTCGCGTATTCAGTTGTGAAGTCTGTGTCTGAAGCCGTTCGGGCCGTCCAGGACGTCTAGAGCTGTACCCCACCGGCCGCGAGGTCGATCTTGAGCTGCGCGGTTTCCGCCGGGGAGAGCTCCACCAGGGGGAGCCGGAGCGGTCCGGCCGGGAGGCCCTGGAGAGCCAGTGCCGCCTTGGTGGTGATGACGCCCTGGGTGCGGAACATGCCGGTGAAGACGGGGAGCAGCTGCTGATGGATCTCGGTGGCCTTCTGGACGTCACCGGTGAGGTGGGCGTCGAGGAGGGCGCGGAGCTCGGGGGTGACGACATGGCCGACGACCGAGACGAAGCCGACGGCGCCGACCGAGAGGAGCGGGAGGTTCAGCATGTCGTCGCCCGAGTACCAGGCGAGTCCGCTGCGGGCGATGGCCCAGCTGGCGCGGCCGAGGTCGCCCTTGGCGTCCTTGTTGGCCACTATGCGCGGGTGGTCGGCGAGGCGTACGAGCGTCTCGGTGTCGATCGGGACGCCGCTGCGGCCGGGGATGTCGTACAGCATCACGGGCAGTTCCGTCGCGTCGGCGATGGCCGAGAAGTGACGGTACAGGCCCTCCTGCGGGGGCTTGTTGTAGTACGGCGTCACAGCGAGCAGGCCGTGCGCGCCGGCGCGCTCGGCGGCGCGGGCGAGCTCGATGCTGTGGCGGGTGTCGTTGGTGCCGATGCCGGCGACGACATGGGCCCGGTCTCCGACCGCTTCCAGTACGGCCCGTACGAGCTGGTCTTTCTCCGCGTTGCTCGTGGTCGGCGACTCACCGGTGGTGCCGTTGATGATCAGGCCGTCATTGCCTGCGTCCACCAGATGGGCGGCCAGGTGCTGGGCACCGGCGAGGTCAAGTGCGCCGTCCGCCGTGAAGGGCGTGACCATAGCGGTGAGGACCCGCCCGAACGGGGTCTGCGGAGTGGAGATCGGAGCCATGGGTAACACGCTACTCGCTGCTCAGTACGCAGTGTCCCCTCGGGGGACGTGATGTACAAGGTGGCAATAGGAGCCCGGCACTGCCTGCTCGGGGGTTCAAGCAGTGCCGGGTCCGTTTGATCAGCCTAGATGAACTTCATGAAATACCGCAATGCGGACACTTCGCCCGGCTGGTCCGTACATCAGTGCTCTACGGGTGCTCTCCGGGCGCTCGGCGGGTCCTCTGCGGGTGCCTACGGGGCCACGCGGCCGTTCGCATTGAAGGCGGCATACGTGAGCGGCATGAGCTTCGCCCACTGCTGCTCCATCTTCTCGCCGACCATTTCGATCTCCCGCTGTGGGAAGGACGGCGTCCTCGCCAGATCGTGCTGAGTGCGCAGGCCGAGGAAGTGCATCAGTGAACGGGCGTTGCAGGTCGCGTACATGGAGGAGAACAGGCCGACCGGGAGGACGGCTCGGGCCACCTCGCGGGCGATGCCCGCGGCCAGCATCTCCTGGTACGTCTCGTACGAGCGGCGGTACGAGTCGACCATGGCCTCCGACACGACCTTGTGCTGCTCCGGGGATCCGTCGATGAAGACGTATTTGCCGGGGCGCCCCTCCTGGACCAGCTTGCGGTCCTGGCCCGGGACGTAGAAGACCGGCTGCAGCTCGCGGTAGCGGCCGGACTCCTCGTTGTAGGACCAGCCGACGCGGTGCCGCATGAACTCGCGGAAGACGAAGATCGGGGCGCTGATGAAGAAGGTCATCGAGTTGTGCTCGAAGGGGCTGCCGTGGCGATCGCGCATCAGGTAGTTGATGAGTCCCTTGGAGCGCTCGGGGTCCTTGTGGAGCTCCTCCAGAGACTGCTCGCCTGCCGTGGAGACTCGGGCAGCCCACAGCACGTCGGAGTCGCCGGCGGTGTGCTTCACCAGCTCGACGGTGACATCGCTGCGGAAGCTCGGCGTGCCTGTCTCGATGGGGGTGTCGGGCACCAGGGGTCCTTCCGGTTGAACGCTTCGGCGGCGCCCACTTTAACGAGGGAACGTCGCGGCAGTCTCGCCGCCCCCTTTGAATATTTCTGGTAACTCGGGCACCAAATGACTGTTTTTGACGTCAGTACCAGTAGAAGTGTCCTGTCACGAGATTCCAACACCAGATTCCAAGGAGAGTGCCCTGATGTTCCGCCGGGGAGAGGCCGTCCCGTTCGCCTTCGTCGCCGAGGCCGACCGCTTCCGCAGTAATGTCACTCAGCCACCGCGCGAACGGCTGAGCGTCTCCGAGCTCGCGGGCCGTACGCTGGTCGGGCTGACCATCGTCTCCGGACTCGTCGGCTCCCTGCTTTTCGGGCTTCCCGCGCTGGACTCCGGCCAGGCGCCGGGGCAATCTCAGAAGTCCGAGGCGTCCGACGGACGCTGACTCGTACGGCCCCCTGGGGTGGTCGGCCAGTAGCCTCCTCGGTAGCCTCACCGGGCACAGCCCAACCGAGTGTGCTGGTGAGTGAGGATCAGTCGTGCCCCTGCCCTTTCTGACGGCCGACCGTGCATTTGGCACGAACGATGACGACGTCGCGCTGCCTTTCGACGACCACGACCACTGGCGGCGCCCGTACCGCCCGGGGCCCTGGCGGGTCGCCGCGGCGGCGTTGGTGCTGCTGCTCGCCTCGTTCGTACTCATCGCTGCGATGATCATCGCGTTCGCCGGTGCGCTGCCGGGCGCGGGCGTGTGCCTAGGTCTGGGTCTCGTACTGATCTTCGCCGCGCTGCGGCTGCTGCGCGCGGGCGTCTGGGTCAGCCGCCACGGAGTGCGAGCCGTGAACTTCTTCTCGACCACCACGGTGCCGTGGAACCGCGCCGCCGCGGTACGCACCGTTCAGCAGCCGGTCCGCTGGCTCGGGCTGCCGCGGACCGTGCAGGGGCAGGCGCTCGTCGTCGTACGGCAGAACGGTGAGCCGCTGCCCCTGCTGACCGATCACAACGCGGACTTCCTGTCGCGCCCCGAGGCCTTCGACCGGGCTGCGGACACGGTCGAGGCCTGGGGCTCGGAGTACCGGGCCGCCTAGGTCGAGGCCGGGACCGGCCTGCCGTCGTGCAGTGCGATCGCCCGCTGCATCGCCTTGCGGGCACGCGGGGTGTCCCGGGCATCGTGGTAGGCGACGGCAAGACGGAACCAGCAGCGCCAGTCGTCCGGTGAATCCTCGGTCTCCGCGCGACGCCTGGCGAAGATCTCGTCGGCCGAGTCGCGGTCGATGCGCCCGCCCGCCGTACGCCTCGACTCGTCGACCGGCAGGCCGCCTTCGGCCTCCAGCTCGCGGGCAAGCCGATGGGCATTGCGCGCGAAGCGTGTGTTGTGCCAGAGGAACCAGACGCCGACGCCCGGCAGCAGGAAGGCCACCGCGCCCATCCCCATCGCGGCCGGCTCACCGGTCAGCAAGAGGAGCACACCCTCCAGCGCCACCACGCCGAAGACGATGACCAGCACGGTGGCGAGGAAGAAGTACGTGATCTTTCCACCCATGGCCGTCAGCCCAGGTCGAGGAAGTGTTCCAGGCCGAAGGTGAGGCCTGGGGCGGACACCACGCGGCGGACGCCGAGCAGGATGCCCGGCATGAAGCTGCTGTGGTGCAGGGAGTCGTGCCGGATCGTGAGCGTCTCGCCGTCGCCGCCGAGCAGGACTTCCTGGTGGGCGAGCAGGCCGCGCAGGCGGATGGCGTGCACCGGGACACCGTCCACGTCCGCGCCGCGGGCTCCGTCCAGAGCGGTGACGGTGGCGTCGGGCTGCGGGGCGCAGCCCGCCTCCGCGCGGGCCGCCGCGATGAGCTGGGCGGTGCGGGTGGCGGTGCCGGAGGGCGCGTCGGCCTTGTTCGGGTGGTGCAGTTCCACGACCTCGACGGACTCGAAGTAGCGCGCCGCCTGCTGCGCGAACTTCATGGTGAGGACCGCGCCGATGGAGAAGTTCGGCGCGATGAGCACACCGGTCTGCGGGGATGCGGCGAGCGAAGTGTTCAGCTGCGCGAGCCGTTCGTCGGTCCAGCCGGTGGTGCCGACGACCGCGTGGATGCCGTGGCGTACGCAGAAGTCGAGATTGCCCATCACCGAGGCCGGGGTGGTCAGTTCGACCACGACCTGGGCGCCGGCCTCCACGAGGGCTTCCAGCTTGTCGCCACGGCCGAGGGCCGCGACCAGTTCCATGTCGTCGGCGGCTTCGACGGCTCGTACCGCTTCCGAGCCGATACGGCCGTTGGCGCCGAGAACGGCCACGCGCAGCTTGCTCATTGCTCTTTCCTTAGGGGTTGGGAGACCGCTTCCAGGAGACCGCTGCTAGGAGACCGCGTCGTGCAGACGGTCCGCCTGCTTGTCCTTGAGGGGGCCGATCACCGACAGCGAGGGGCGGTGTCCCAGCACCTCGTCGGCCACCGCGCGTACCTCGTCGGGTGTGACAGCGGCTATCCGCGCGAGCATGTCGTCGACCGACATCTGCGCTCCCCAGCACAGTTCGCTCTTGCCGATTCGGTTCATCAGGGCGCCGGTGTCCTCCAGGCCCAGCACGGTGGAGCCGGAGAGCTGGCCCACGGCGCGGCCGATCTCCTCGTCCGACAGACCGTCCGAGGCGGCCCGGTCGAGCTCGTCGCGGCAGATCTTCAGAACGTCGTGGACCTGGCTGGGACGGCAGCCCGCATAGACGCCGAAGAGGCCGGTGTCGGCGAAGCCCGAGGTGTACGAGTACACGCTGTAGGCGAGGCCGCGCTTCTCCCGTACCTCCTGGAACAGACGTGAGGACATGCCTCCGCCGAGGGCGGTGTTGAGCACGCCGAGCGCCCAGCGGCGCTCGTCGGTGCGGGCCAGTCCCGGCATGCCGAGGACGACGTGGGCCTGCTCGGTCTTGCGGTTCAGGAGCTCGACGCGGCCGGCGGTGCGGATGCTCCGCGAGCCGTCGCGGGGAGGGGTCGGTGCCGCGTCCGTACGGGACAGGGCGCCGGCCTTCTCGAAGGCCTTGCGGACCTGGCGTACGACCGTGGCGTGATCGACGTTGCCCGCGGCGGCGACGACCAGATGCGTCGGGTCGTAGTGCTTCTTGTAGAAGCGCCGGATGCGGTCGGCGGTCAGCGCGTTGACGGTGTCGACGGTGCCCAGGACCGGGCGGCCGAGGGGGGTGTCGCCGAGCATGGTGTGCGCGAACAGATCGTGCACACAGTCGCCCGGGTCGTCCTCGGTCATCGCGATCTCTTCGAGGATGACGCCGCGCTCGGCGTCGACGTCCTCCTGCAGAATCAGCGAGCCGGTGAGCATGTCGCAGACCACGTCGATGGCGAGCGGCAGGTCGGTGTCGAGCACCCGCGCGTAGTAGCAGGTGTACTCCTTCGCCGTGAAGGCGTTCATCTCGCCGCCGACGGCGTCGAGGGCGGAGGAGATGTCGAGGGCGGAGCGCTTGTGCGTGCCCTTGAACAGGAGGTGCTCGAGGTAGTGCGTGGCGCCGTTCAGGGACGGCGTCTCGTCGCGGGAGCCGACGTTCGCCCAGATCCCGAAGGTGGCGGAGCGTACGGACGGCAGGGTCTCTGTGACGACGCGGAGGCCGCCGGGGAGGACGGTGCGGCGGACCGTGCCGATGCCGTTCTCGCCCTTGAGAAGCGTTTGGGTACGGGCGACGGCCCGCGCCTCCGAAGAGGTGCGGGCCGTCGTCCTGGAACTACGGGACGTCACTTGTCGGTGTCGTCCTTCTGGTCGTCGCCCTCTTCACCCTCGATGACCGGGATGAGGGAGAGCTTGCCGCGGGAGTCGATCTCGGCGATCTCGACCTGGACCTTGGAGCCGATCGCGAGCACGTCCTCGACGTTCTCCACGCGCTTGCCACCGGCGAGCTTGCGGATCTGCGAGATGTGCAGCAGGCCGTCCTTGCCCGGGAGCAGGGACACGAACGCACCGAAGGTGGTCGTCTTGACGACCGTGCCCAGGTAGCGCTCGCCGACCTCCGGCATGGTCGGGTTGGCGATGGAGTTGATCGTGGCGCGGGCGGCCTCGGCCTGCGAGCCCTGGGCGGCACCGATGTAGATGGTGCCGTCGTCCTCGATCGTGATGTCGGCGCCGGTGTCCTCCTGGATCTGGTTGATCATCTTGCCCTTGGGGCCGATGACCTCACCGATCTTGTCCACCGGGATCTTGACGGTGATGATCCGCGGGGCGTTCGGGGACATCTCGTCCGGGACGTCGATGGCCTCGTTCATCACATCGAGGATGTGGAGGCGGGCGTCGCGGGCCTGCTTCAGCGCGGCGGCCAGGACCGAGGCGGGGATGCCGTCGAGCTTGGTGTCGAGCTGGAGCGCGGTGACGAAGGTCTTCGTACCGGCGACCTTGAAGTCCATGTCACCGAAGGCGTCCTCCGCACCGAGGATGTCGGTGAGGGTGACGTAGTGGGTCTCGCCCTCGATCTCCTGGGAGATCAGGCCCATGGCGATACCGGCGACCGGGGCCTTGAGCGGCACACCGGCGTTCAGCAGCGACATGGTGGAGGCGCAGACCGAGCCCATCGACGTGGAGCCGTTGGAGCTCAGCGCCTCGGAGACCTGGCGGATGGCGTACGGGAACTCCTCGCGCGTCGGCAGCACCGGCACGAGCGCGCGCTCGGCCAGGGCGCCGTGGCCGATCTCGCGGCGCTTGGGCGAACCGACGCGGCCGGTCTCACCGGTGGAGTACGGCGGGAAGTTGTAGTTGTGCATGTAGCGCTTGCGGGTCACCGGGGAAAGGGTGTCCAGCTGCTGCTCCATGCGGAGCATGTTCAGGGTGGTGACGCCCAGGATCTGGGTCTCGCCACGCTCGAACAGCGCCGAGCCGTGCACGCGCGGGATGGCCTCGACCTCGGCGGCGAGCGTACGGATGTCCGTGACGCCACGGCCGTCGATGCGGACCTTCTCCTTGATGACGCGCTCGCGCACCAGGGTCTTGGTCAGCGAGCGGTAGGCGGCGGAGATCTCCTTCTCGCGGCTCTCGAACTGCGGGAGCAGCTTCTCGCCGGCCAGCGCCTTGACGCGGTCCAGCTCGGCCTCGCGCTCCTGCTTGCCGGCGATGGTGAGCGCCTGGGCGAGCTCGCTCTTGACCGCGGCGGTCAGCGCCTCGAGGACGTCGTCCTCGTAGTCGAGGAAGATCGGGAACTCGCCGGTCGGCTTGGCGGCCTTGGCGGCGAGGTCCGACTGCGCCTTGCACAGGACCTTGATGAAGGGCTTCGCGGCCTCGAGACCGGCGGCCACGATCTCCTCGGTCGGCGCCTCGGCGCCGCCCTTGACGAGCTCGATGGTCTTCTCGGTGGCCTCGGCCTCGACCATCATGATCGCGACGTCGCCGTCCTCCAGGACGCGACCGGCGACCACCATGTCGAAGACGGCGTCCTCGAGCTCGGTGTGCGTCGGGAAGGCGACCCACTGGCCCTTGATCAGGGCGACACGGGTGCCGCCGATCGGGCCGGAGAAGGGCAGGCCGGCCAGCTGCGTGGAGCAGGAGGCGGCGTTGATCGCGACCACGTCGTACAGGTGGTCGGGGTTGAGCGCCATGATCGTCTCGACGACCTGGATCTCATTGCGCAGGCCCTTCTTGAAGGACGGGCGCAGCGGGCGGTCGATCAGGCGGCAGGTGAGGATCGCGTCCTCGGAGGGCCGGCCCTCACGACGGAAGAAGGAGCCGGGGATCTTGCCGGCTGAGTACATCCGCTCCTCGACGTCCACCGTCAGGGGGAAGAAGTCGAGCTGGTCCTTGGGCTTCTTGGAAGCGGTGGTGGCCGACAGCACCATGGTGTCGTCGTCCAGGTAGGCGACGGCGGAGCCGGCGGCCTGACGGGCCAGTCGGCCCGTCTCGAAGCGGATGGTGCGGGTGCCGAAGGAACCGTTGTCAATGACGGCCTCGGCGTAGTGGGTCTCGTTCTCCACTAGCGTTTTCTCCTCGTCTTCGTCCCCTCGCCCGTGTGGCGGGGGACGGTGGCCGAGAAGCTCTCGTTCTGCGGGCCGGTCTTCGATCGAAGCACCCGGGGCTTGGTTCTCCGGGGGCCACTACCGAGGACCGGCGGCGGCGAGGCGGCTTCTCGTCGTTCGGTATTGCGTTGTTCCGGTATTGCGTTGTGCGACCAGACTAAATGCCGTCCGGTACGTAGCGCACGTACAGCAAAGGGAGCGGCCCCCTGTGAGTGGGAACCGCTCCCTTCACGGCGTCTTACTTCGCGCCGCCGGCCGCACCGCGGCGGATGCCGAGGCGGTCGACCAGCGCACGGAAGCGCTGGATGTCCTTCTTGGCCAGGTACTGCAGCAGGCGGCGACGCTGGCCCACCAGGATCAGCAGACCACGGCGGGAGTGGTGGTCGTGCTTGTGCGTCTTGAGGTGCTCGGTCAGGTCCGAGATGCGGCGGGAGAGCATCGCGACCTGGACCTCGGGGGAGCCGGTGTCGCCCTCCTTGGTGCCGAACTCGGACATGATCTGCTTCTTCGTAGCGGCGTCGAGAGACACTCGGTACTCCTCTTTGTGTTCGATGCGCCCACGAGTGCCCCTGGTCTTGATCTCAGGGGAGCTTCCGTGACTCGGAGGCGAAGGTCCGATGAGCGCAGACCGCAGAGCCCTGAAAGAACTCCGGAGGTCGCGTACACAAACGGCCGTCACACAGCGTACCAGTGTGTCAGGAGGTCATCGCACGGATGGAGTGGTAGACGTCGAAGACCGCGAGGCACAGCGGTACGAGCGTGAGCAGCACGAATGTCTCGGCGATCTCCAGGAAGCGGCCCCAGAAGGGGGTGACCCCCGCGCGGGGCACGATCAGGCCGATCGCGGTGATCAGGGCGGCGACGGCGGCCACGGCGGCAGTGAGCCAGATCGTACGGATGTCGAGCCCGGTGCCGTCGCCCCGCAGGGCGTCGCGGATCAGCGCCGTGGGCGGGTTCAGGCACAGCCCGAGCCCGAGCAGCACGAGTGCGCCCAGTCCGGCCGAGAGGGCGCAGCCCACCTGGGCCGTGTAGCGGAAGAGGTGGGCGCGCATCAGCATGGCGACGCCGGTGGCGAGCGCCAGCAGCTGGCCCCACACATTGTCGGAGAAGCCGAGGACGGAGGAGGCTCCCACAGCCACCAGTGCGCAGCCGCCGACCAGACCGACGAGCAGCTCGTGGCCGCGGCGCGCCTGGGCGGCGATGCGCTCGGCGTCGACGAGCCCCTGGTGCTCGGGTTCGGCGCCGTAGCCGCCGACGGCGGTGCGGGGCGGCTCGAAGCCGATGGGGAGGCGGGCGAAGCGGGTGGAGAGGCCAGGCAGGAAGGCCAGGGCTCCCACCGCCAGCGGGGCGCAGACCGCGGCGGTCTCGGCGGGCTGGAGCTTGGTCAGGATGGCCACGAAGGTCACCAGCAGACCCACCGAGGCGGCGAAGACGAAGGCGACGAAGGGACCGTCGCCGCCGGGGGCGACGATCGTGAGAATCACCGACCACACCAGGACGGCGGCGCAGGCGAGCAGGACCTGGAGCTTGCCGACCCCCTGCCCGTCCGCCAGGGGCAGCAGTCCGGCGCCGGAGACGGCCGCGTTCGCCATTGCACCCACGCCGAGGGCGACGGCCGAGCCCCGGTCGGCGTACACCCGGGCACGCACGCCGGCGAGCGCGAGCAGCAGTACGCCCGTGACGGCGGCGAGGATGCCTGGAAGTCCGTGCATGTCGTGCCGCGGGTCCGACGTCCACAGCACGAAGGCGAGCAGGACCAGCAGGATCGACCCACCGAAGAGCCCGGCGCCGCGCATCAGGTCGTCGGTCCACAGCGTGCGGTCGCGGGCAACGGCGGACGCCACGGCGTCCGAGACGTCGTCGAAGACCGCCGGGGGCAGCGACTCGGCGAAGGGCCGCAACGACAGCAGCTCACCGTCGAGGATGCGCTGGGCGGCCAGGGAGCGGGCGCCGTCGAGCACGGTCCCGTCGCGTCGCACGAGGTGGTAGCCGACCGGAGCGCCGGGCGCGGGGCTCTGACAGGACAGGCGCAGGACCTCCGGGTAGAGGTCCGCCACGGGGATGTCCTCGGGCAGTGCCACGTCAACGCGACCGTCGGGGGCGACGACCGTCACCCGGCAGAAACCGGTGCCGCTGCTGGACGGCGTCGCAGGACCGGGCTGACCGGTTCCCGCGGCCACCGCTGAGGCCGTCATACTCACCTGCTGCATCCCCTCGTGATGTTCCTGGAACGTGGTCCTGGCCTTGCGCTCCGAATTGACCCCATTTTTGCGGAAGTTCACGGCCGCGCAAACACGTCGCGCCACCCTACCGCCCACCCGTCGGCCCTGGCGCAAGTAGGATCCCTCCCCGCGGACGGAACCCGTCGCCACGGGGGCGCCGATAGGAACATTTCCGTCCGGCAAGGGAATTGGTGAGCTTGTGAGTCAGATCGTCGTCAAGCGCCCACCACGGGCCCTGCCTTCCGAGGTACCCGGCGAGCAGGTGCAGCTGCAACCCCCGCCCGAACTGCCCAGAGGGCAGCAGGAGGGCGCGCTGATGCAGCTGCTGCCGATGCTGGGCATGGGCGGTTCGGTCGTCTTCTTCTTCATGACCCCGAATCCGATCATGCGGATCATGGGCATGGTGATGATCGCGTCGACGGTCGCGATGGCGATCGCGATGCTGGTCCGCTACCGGCGGGGTACACAGGGGCAGCTTGCCGATCTTCGCCGTGACTACCTGAAGTACCTGACGCAGACGCGGCGCACGTTGCTGCGGACCGCGCGGCTACAGCGCGATGCGCAGTACTACCTGCACCCGTCGCCCGAGCAGTTGTGGGCGCTCGTCGCCGAGGGCAGCCGGGTGTGGGAGAGGCGCGTCAGCGACGACGACTTCGGGCAGGTGCGCATCGGTCTGGGTAGCCAGCAGCTCGCCACCCCCCTCATCGCACCTGACACTGCACCCGTCGACGAGCTGGAGCCGCTCACCGCGGGCGCGATGCGGCAGTTCCTGTCGGCGCACAGCAATCTGGACGGCCTGCCCATGGCCGTGTCGCTGCGGGCCTTCTACCACCTGACGGTGAGCGGCGAGCCCAACTCCGTACGCTCCACCGCCCGCGCGATGATCGGCTCGCTGGCCTCCCTTCATTCGCCCGAGGACCTGGTCATCGCCGTCGCCGCCGACCATCAGGCCGCGCCGCACTGGGAGTGGGCGAAGTGGCTGCCGCACGCCCAGGCCACCGGCCCCGCCGACGGCGCGGGCAGCCGTCGCCTCATCGCCGCGGACTTCCGTGACCTGGAGGACATGCTCGCGGGCCGCCTCGAGGGCCGGCCCCGCTTCCAGGGCAGCGCTCACCCGCTGCTGGACCAGCCGCATGTCGTCGTCGTGCTCGACGGCCAGTCCGTACCTTCCACGTCCGCGTTCGCCGCTGCCGAGGGACTGCAGGGCGTGACGATCATCGAGGTCGTCCCCGGTGAGGTGACCGGGGCGCGGGGCGGTCTGTCGGTCGTGGTGCACCCCGACTCCCTGCAACTGGAGTCGGGACACGGGCTGGTGTACGACGGGGCTCCCGACCGGCTCAGCATCGAGGCCGCCGAGGCGCTCGCCCGCCAGCTCGCGCCGCTGCAGGTGGCCACCGGCGGTGACGACGACGAACCGCTGCTGGCCAACCTCGACTTCACGGATCTGCTGAATCTCGGTGACGCGGCGTCCGTGGACGTCGCGCGCACCTGGCGGCCCCGGTCCCAGTCGGAACGGCTGCGCGTCCCGATCGGCGTGGGTGAGGACGGCGCCCCGGTGATGCTGGACCTCAAGGAGGCTGCGCAGGAGGGCATGGGTCCGCACGGCCTGTGCGTAGGCGCGACCGGTTCCGGAAAGTCCGAGCTGCTGCGGACGCTGGTGCTGGGCCTCGCGGTCACCCACTCGTCGGAAACGCTCAATTTCGTCCTCGCGGACTTCAAGGGTGGCGCAACCTTCGCCGGTATGTCGCAAATGCCGCATGTCGCCGCGGTGATCACCAACCTCGCGGACGACCTGACACTGGTGGACCGCATGGGCGACTCCATCCGCGGTGAGCTCAACCGCCGCCAGGAGATGCTTCGCGACGCGGGCAACTACGCCAACATCCACGACTACGAGAAGGCGCGTGCCGCGGGAGCCCCACTCCAGCCGGTCCCCTCGCTCGTCATCGTCATCGACGAGTTCAGCGAACTCCTCACCGCCATGCCGGACTTCATCGAGATGTTCGTCCAGATCGGCCGTATCGGACGGTCGCTCGGCGTCCATCTGCTGCTGGCCTCACAGCGGTTGGAGGAGGGGAGGCTGCGCGGTCTGGAGACGTATCTGTCGTACCGCGTCGGTCTGCGTACCTTCTCCGCGGCCGAGTCCCGCGCCGCGATCGGTGTGCCCGACGCGTACACCCTGCCGAACGTCCCCGGTTCGGGCTTCCTGAAGTACGGCACCGACGAGATGGTCCGCTTCAAGGCGGCGTACGTCTCGGGCGTGTACCGCACGAACCAGCACGCCGCCGTGCCCGGAGGCCCGCTGCCCGTCGACCGGCGGCCCGTCCCGTTCACCGCGGCCCCGGTCCCCGTCCGCTACGTCGAACCGACCGCGCAGCCGCGCATCCCCGACGCGCGGACGCAGGAGGACGACGCTCTGGCCGACTCCGTCCTCGACGTCATCGTGCGCCGGCTGGAAGGCCGCGGTGCCGAGGCCCACCAGGTGTGGCTGCCGCCGCTGGACAACCCGCCGCCGCTGGACGAGATCCTGCCGGGTCTCGCCGAAGTGGAGGGACGCGGACTGACGCAGCCGGGATTCGAGGGCGCGGGCAAGCTCGTCGTCCCGCTGGGCGTCGTCGACAAGCCCTTCGAGCAGCGCCGTGATGTGCTCTACCGGGACTTCTCCGGGGCGGCCGGCCACATGCAGATCGTCGGCGGCCCGCAGTCCGGCAAGTCGACGCTGCTGAGGACCCTCATCTCGGCCTTCGCGCTGACGCACACGCCGCAGGAAGTGCAGTTCTACGGGCTGGACTTCGGTGGTGGCGGCATGTCGTCCATAGCGGGCCTGCCGCACGTCGGCGGGGTAGCCTCGCGCCTGGACCCCGAGCGCGTCCGCCGCACCGTGGCCGAGGTCTACGGCATCCTCTCCCGGCGCGAGGAGTACTTCCGCAGCGCCGGAATCGACTCGATCGCCACGTACCGCAGGCTCCGCAGCCGCGGTGAGATCTCCGTGTCGGACCAGCCGTGGGGCGACGTCTTCCTTGTCATCGACGGCTGGGGCAACTTCCGCACGGACTACGAGGGGCTGGAATCCGCGGTCGTCGACATGGCGGCGCGCGGGCTCGGCTACGGCATCCACGTGATTCTCACGGCATCCCGGTCGATGGATGTGCGCTCCAACATCAAGGACCACCTGATGAACCGCCTGGAACTCCGTCTGGGCGACACCATGGACTCGGAGGTGGACCGCAAGCTCGCGATCAACGTGCCGGCGGGAGTCCCCGGTCGCGGTCTGGTGCCCGAGAAGCTGCACTTCATGGCGTCGGTGCCGCGCATCGACGGCATCCAGTCCGACAGCGACCTCTCCGAGGCGACCACCGCGATGGTGCAGGAGGTCAGCCGCCACTGGCCTGGCCCCTCCGCCCCGAAGGTGCGTCTGCTCCCGCGCGAGCTCCCCGGGCACCAGCTTCCCGCAGGGTTCGCCGAACCCCGGCGCGGAGTGTCGTTCGCGATCGACGAGAACAACCTGGAGCCCGTGTTCGCCGACTTCGGCCGTGACCCGTTCTTCCTGGTGTTCGGTGAGAGCGAGTCCGGCAAGTCGAACCTGCTGCGCCTGCTCATCAAGCAGTTGACGGAACGGTACGACGGCAACGCCGCCAAGTTCTTCGTGATCGACAACCGGCGCGCCCTGCTCGACGTCACCCCCGCCACGCACTTGGCCGAGTACGTGCCGATGTCCAACAACATGGACCATCACGTCGACGCGCTGGCGGACCTGATGCAGCGCCGTGCGCCGTCCGCCGACGTCACGGCACAGCAGCTCCGCGACCGGAGCTGGTGGCAGGGCCCGGACGTCTTCGTGGTCGTCGACGACTACGACCTCGTGTCCACGTCGAGCGGCAACCCGCTGGCCAAGCTCACGGAGCAGCTGCCCTTCGCGCGTGACGTCGGTGTCCGCTTCATCATCGCGCGCAACTCGGCGGGAGCGAGCCGCGCGGCGTACGAGCCGTTCCTGCAACGGATGATGGAACTCGGCGCACAGGGCCTCCTGCTCTCCGGCGACCCGCAAGAGGGGGAGGTGCTCGGCGTCCGCATGCGGCCGATGCCTGAGGGGCGTGGCATTTTCGTGTCACGCCAGCGGGGGAAGCCGCTGGTGCAGACAGGGTGGCTGGGGGATCCTCAGTGACCGCGCGCACCCGGCGTGCAGTACCTGGCGCCCTCGGCTCTCCCCTGCCGCCGGAATGTGGCGGAGCAACGCGGCACGACAACCGTCGCCGGACGCACCGGTTCCTGGCGGCCGAAGGGGCGCCGTGTGGTCCGGGAGCCCTTCCGGGCACCGCGGCAGGAAGGGCGTAGCGGCGCCGTGCGAGCGACAGCAAGGAGACGCGTTCTCGTCACGGCGACCAACTGCGCCGCTGCCGGCGGCGTGTTCCTCGAAGCAGTGGACTTCCCCGATCGGCTGCCACGGCTCACGAAGCCATGACACGTCGTCCGTCAGGGTCGTGGAGCGCCTGTCACCGAGAGGGGCGGCTCCCGGGCCCAGGTCGCACCGCCGAAGCCGACGCACACGCGGCGTTGCAGCTGCTCTGGCCCCGTGACGCACACAAGAAGCACGCGACGCCTCACGGCCCGCCGCGCAGAGGCTGGGCGTCCACGAACGCCCGGCGCGTGCCCGCACTGGCGGCCGAAGGCCGTCGGCCGTCGGCCGTCGAGCCGCGGTGGGGCCGCCCCGAGAGAGGAATCAGGAACATGACAGGATTTGCAGTGTTCATGGTGATCTTCGGCGTGGCGTTCATCGCGCTCGGCCTCGCCGATCACCGGGCGATCTGGTGGCGGTTCCAGGCACGGCGGCACGCCGACCCTGCCGCTGCCGAGCCCTCCGACGCCGGGTTCCTCGTCCAGCGGCTGTTCTGTTTCGCGGCGGCCGGCCTGGCGTTCTACGGTTCCTGGACCAACTTCCAGCTCAACGACCGGGACCGGCCCGACGGGGCCGGTCAGGCGGAAGTGCTGGAGCGGACCGTCGCCGTGGCGGAGTGGATGGACGGCTCGAGGATGTCCCCGGTGTTCGACCCGGACGACGGCTCGTGGAACGAGCGCATGGACCCACAGCTCGACGGACCGGAGAAGGACGACCCGACAGCCAGTCTGGTGTGGCGTTCGGGCGAGCTGGAGCCGAAGGGCAACGTGGAGCACTACGAGGTGAGCAGTCCGGACGGCACCACCTGCCTGAAGGTGACGGCCGGGCCGTCGCCCGAGCAGCCGGTTCCGGAGGGCATGACGCCGATCTACTTCGACCTGCGCGCCGACGCCTCGGAGGGCCCCTGCACAAAGTGAGCACAGGAACCGCAAACACTTCCTCTTGAAGTGCCAGGTGAAGAACCGGAAAGGTGTGGCAGATGGCGTGGGACGAGTGGGAACAGCTCAAGACGCAGGCAGCCGGGCGTCAGTCGGAGCAGATGCAGCTGAACCGGGTACCCGACGAGGGCGGCGGAGGCGGAGGCACCTACGGCGACCTCACGGCTTCCGAAACCGATCTCGCGAAGATCGGCGCCAACGCGTTCAAATTGTTCAACCGTTTGTACGACGAGGCGCGTGTGGCCGGCCCTAGCAGCTCCAAGTCCGCTGAGGACCTCAAGACCCAGGGCTTCGAACTCGGCGCAGGGCTCGCCCACGTAGCCAAGCGATGGGACGAACAGCTCGGCTCCCTCCGGGACGCCTGCTCCCACATCTCGAACCACATGCGGGTGACCAAGAAGATCCACAAGGACGACGAGCACTACATCACCGGGCAGCTGAGCAGCATCGCCGCGCTGGACAGCGGATTCGACGAACGCGTCGGACAGCCGGGCGAGAAGAACCCGATCTACGGCGAGAAGAAGAAGGACAAGGACTAGTCATGGATCTTGAAACCCTTCGTTTCGCGAAGTTCGGCCTTCTCGACGAAGCCGTCACCGACTGGACGACCCTGATCGGCAAGCTGGCAAGCCTGAAGGAGGACGCCGACGATGGGCTCCGCGAACAGGCGAACAAGGCGAACTGGACAGGCGAGAACGAGAAAATTTCCAAGCAGTTCATCGGCAGAACAGCCGGTGAGTTCGCCGATGCGCACACCCAGGCCACGTCGATCCGCAACATCCTGAGGGACACCTGCAGCGAGCTGAAGGACTACCAGACCAAGGTCAAGGACGCGATTGAGCGTGGGCTCAAGAAGAACCTGACCATCGTCTCCACGGCCAACGGCGGCTTCACGGTCACCATGAACATCCATCCCGACCGCGCCGCAAAGGGAACGAGCGTCCCCAGTCACACCGAGGCGGACGTGACGGCCCTCCGGGACGAGGTGCAGAAACTCCTCGACGGCGCGACCCAGAGCGACAGCTCGGCGACCAAGGTCCTCAAGGCGCTCGTCGACCAGAGCAAGCTCGGCTTCTCCGACGCCAACTACGCGAACCGGGACGCGGCCGCTGACGCGCTCAAGGAGGCCGACGACCTGGCCAGGATCGCGAAGAAGAATCCCGAGGACCTCACGGTCAAGGAATTCGACCAGCTGAACGCCGGCCTCAAGAAGTATGCCAACGACGACCTCTTCGCCGAGCGGTTCGCCACGAACATGGGCGGCAAGGGAACGTTGGAATTCTGGGCCGACCTCAACAAGCCCATGGTCAATCCGGAGCTCATGCACGAGCGACGTGACCAGCTGGACGACCTCCAGAAGAATCTGAGCCTGACACTGGCGACCGCCAGCCAGAGCGACACGGCCGCCATGGAGACGTGGAAGCGGGACGTCGTCGCCTTCGCCGACAAGCCGCTGGAGAAGAACGGCGGAATGCCATTCGGCGGTCAGGTCATGAGCAACCTGATGCGGTGGGGCGACTACGACGACAAGTTCCTGAACGAGTACGGCAACAAGCTCGTCCAGGCGGAGAAGAAGCTCACCCACAACGGCGCCCATGTCGCCTGGCAGCCCATGGGGATGGATCCGCAGCTGAACCACACGGGCACCGACACCGGCTGGGACCCGATGACCGGCTACTTCAAGGCTCTCGCCAACAGCCCCGACGCGGCCACCGAGTTCTTCGGCGACACGTTCGTCACGAAGGACGAGGACCACGACTTCAAGGTGGAAGGCAAGGACGACAAGCGGTCTCTCAGCAACTTCGAGTACTTCTTCGAAGAGCGCGACTGGCCTCATGACTACGACAAGGACCGCGAGGAGAGCATCGCGGGTCGCAACAACCTGGCGATGGCGCTGGAGGCCGCGACGACCGGTCACCCGGCGGGCGAGAAGCCGACGGCGGACCTCCCGCCGCACTCGGACGCCCAGGCCAAGCTGATGGCGGACATCGTCGCGTCCGTCGAGGAGGACCCCAAGCGGCTCACGGACTACGCCCACATGTCCGACAGCATGGGGCAGATCGCCTCGGAGTACCTGCCCGACATCAACCGTGCCCTCGCGGACGACCCTCACGGGAACACCGAGAAGCTTTTCCCCCTGGCGGGTGCCCAAGCCGACCTCGACCACAAGGACGTCACAGCCTTCCTGATCACCGTGGGACAGAGCCCCGACGGCTACGCGGCCATCGAAGTCGGCCAGAAGGCCTACATGGCCGATCTCATGGACTACCACCTCAACCCCGACCTGCCTGCGGACCAGCGTTATCCGCACTCGGCTCAGGAGACGATCGAGACGATCACCCGGCGTTCCGGTGAAGTCAGCGGATCGCTGGCCATCGGCATGCAGGAAGCCGTCCTGGGCCCGGCCGCCGAGAAGGCGAAGGAGTTCTCCGACTCGGTCGCCCAGCAGAAGAACGCGGTGTCCGGGGCTGTCGGGACCGGCATCGGCGTCGGCGTGAGCTTCATCGCCACACCGATAGGCGGTGCGGTGGCCGGCGGTGTCGCAAGTACGGTCAGCGGCATGGTCCTCGAGCACATCTTCCAGCAGTCGGAGACCGACGTACTGACGGAAGCCAGCAAGGATGCGAGTGACCTGTGGGAGAAGAGCAGGGACCTGAGCGCGGAGCACGGCCAGATGGCAG
The DNA here is from genome assembly GCF_042888505.1 of Streptomyces sp. NPDC002870. Taxonomy (NCBI): domain Bacteria; kingdom Bacillati; phylum Actinomycetota; class Actinomycetes; order Kitasatosporales; family Streptomycetaceae; genus Streptomyces; species Streptomyces sp. NPDC002870. The sequence goes on along the minus strand of NZ_JBIAPW010000038.1, from coordinate 69,136 downwards.
CCATCAACGCGGCCAAAGCACACGGGCTTCCCGATCAGGGCAAGGTGGCGGACTGGGCCCTGACCGGCCGCGACAACGGTTTCAACGACGCCGCCACTAATGCCCAGGCCATGGCGGACCATCTCACCACGGAGGTTCCCTCCTCATGACACACGGCAGCATGCATACGAATCCAGGCCAGGCTGAGGACACCCCGTCGCCGGCTCCGGCTACGCGACGGCGGAGGACACGGCGTCAGCTATCTGCTCTCGTGGCGGCCGCCCAGCTCGCGCTGGTACTCACCGCCTGCTCGCAACCGGAGGAGAAGCGGTCCTTCACCTTGCCGCCGGACCTCTGCGGCACCCCGGTGGCTGCCACCGCGCTGGACGCGGTTCTGCCCAAGACCGGCAAGACCCTGAGCACGCGCGCACAGTCGCGAGAGGTGGGCGCTACACACTGCCGGGTCGTCGTCGATGACACGGCAGTGATCAGCGCCATCTCCGAGTGGCAGGTGGACCCCTCGGTGAAGAAGGCGGCCCACATCAACCCGTACCTCGACCTCGACGAGTACACCAGCGAGGACGGGACCTACATGTGGTCCGGACGAGGCGGCGTGCGCCGCATCCCGTGCCCGGTCGCTGCCAAAGAACATCCCGAGCGGAACAAACTCTTCATCAGAATTCTCATCCACGACGAGAAGCTCTCGAACGCCGACGCGGCCAAGGGCCTGCTGCTCGCCTACGCGAAGTCCGTGGCCGATTCGGCGGACTGCAAAGCGCCCGCGTCATGAGAGCGGGCCGCGTCCTTCGTACCTGAGCAAACAGCAGAGACCCCGGGAGCCGCCTGTGCGGCTCCCGGGGTCTCTCGCTCGGAACGGACGAACGGTGGGCACCCCTCGCGCGTGCCCACCCCCGGTCAGCGTCCCGATGCGCCGGCTTCGGCCGGAAACGCCTCAGGCGAAGTAGCTGGCGGCCTTCTTGTCGCCACCCATGTAGTCGCCGCCCGCGTTCGCAACGACCTGGCCGATCTGCATGAGGGCGCGGTGGATATCCGCAGCTTCCTTGTCCCACTTCACCTGCTCCTGGACGTAGGCGTTGTGCGCCTCGCCCTCCCAGCCGGCGGCAACGGTGGCCATTGCGGTCTTGATCTCCCGCAGGTCCTCTTCGAGCTTCTTGGCCTGGTTGCCGAGCGTGGTCGCCGCCACGTCGAGGCCGTCGTACTTGACGACGAGCTCGTCTCCCGAGTTCATACCCATGATTCCCTCAATTCACGTTTTGTGGTGACTCGACTTCTGCGTGCCGAGATCGAGTGCGCCCAGCGGTTCAGAGGCCGCTGATGCCGGACTTCGGAGCGGCGTTGGTGCCGACACCGAGGTCGACGTTGATGGCCTGCACGGCAGCGCGGACATCATCCTCCGTGCCGTCCTTGATCTTCCTCGAGCTGCTCATAGCCTCGAGGAACTTCGCAAGGATGTTGCCGAGACCCACCATCGAGGTGTTGATCTCCTGCTGCTTCTTGTTGAAGGCCCCGGCGCCGATACCCTTCCACTGGCCCTCAAGGCTGTCGATCGTGCCCTGAATCTGCTGGAGCTGGCCCTTGATCGAGTTGAACTTCTCGAAGAGCTGCTTCTCGAGCTGGATGACTTGCTGGTCTGAAAGCCGCTGGCCCTGTGACACGGTTGCGTTTCCCTTCTGAACTACTGTTGTGACTGGTTGCGTTGAGCCTCACCAGGTAGCGAGGTGAAGCACAACGTGACGTGAAGGTCTGAACGGGCCTTTGTGGCCCGGCCGTTCGGTCAGGCGTTGCCACGCTTCCGTACGGCAGCGAAGGCTCCGCCTCCCACCACCACTGCGGCGGCGATCACGCCGATGACCCATCTGGGCAGGCCGCTGTCGTCCGAGGCGTCGGAGCCGGGCTTGTCTGCCGGGGCTTGTGACGAAGCTGGTGCAGCGGGGGCGGGTGAAGCGGAGGACGAGTCGCCGCCGGAACTGCGGCCGCCGACCTTGGTGTTGGTGAGCGGGCTGAGGCCCGGGTCGCCGGGCTTGCCCAAGCCGCGGTTGATGTGGGCGCCGGGACGGACGATGCCGTGGCCGAGGTAGTTGCTCACCGTGCCCTCCTTCCAGTCCTCGCCGCGTCCTGCGGACTCGAACATGACCCGGAGGACCTGGTTCGCCGTCCACTCGGGGTGGACGGACCAGATGAGGGCGGCGGAGGCGGCGGCGATGGCGGAGGCGGAACTGGTGCCTCCGTCGCCGTCGCAGTAGCGAGTGAGACTCTCGTCGCAGTACCCGGGGATCTTGTTACCGGGTGCGGCAATGTCGACGAAGTCGCCATGCGTGGAGTAGGCCGCTACCGCACCATTCCGGTCGGTTGCTCCTACCGCGACGGCTTCTGGGTACGCGGCCGGATAACTCGGCTTGTTGCTCTTGTCCCCCAGGTTTCCCGACGACGAGAAGAGCAACTTTCCCTTCGATTGCGCATACTTGGCTGCCTCCCGAATCGAGGAATTGTAGTACTCGCTGCCGAAGGAGATATTGATGATCCTGGCTTCGCTGTCCGCCGCGGCCCGGATCGCCTCCTCCTGGTCGAAGGCGTTCACCTTCTCGTTGTTCTGCAGCTCTGTGTTGCTGATTCGATAAGGGATCACCTTGGCGCTGGGTGCCAGGCCTTTGAGGCCCCCGCCAGCCCCCGTGCCGACGATGAGTTCGGCCATCGTCGTCCCGTGGCCCGAGTAGTCATCCGTCTCGTCGCCCTCCGCCTCGGCGAGGTCCTCGCCTTTGAGGACCTGGCCTTTGAGCGACGGCCTGGACGGATCGACGCCGGTGTCGATGACAGCGACGGTGATGCCCTTGCCGGTCGAGGTCTTCCAGATCTCCTGGGCGTTCATGGCATCCAGGTACCACTGCTTCGACTGTGCATCCGCACCGAGCGCCGCCGGGGCAGCACCGACGAATCCGCTCGTCAGCGCTGCCACCGCAGCCACGGTGCCGAGGGCTCGCTGCAACCTGCGCCCGTCGATCGTTCGTGCCGTCATTCTGACTTCCGAGCCTTCCCGGTTGTTAGTCGATCACCGGCGGTACAGCACCGCGACGGCGATTCGCCCATGTCTCTTCGTCTTCGGTCAGGTAGTCCGGGCGGGCAGTGCCCTCGCGGTCCTGCTCGTCGTCTCCGGGACGGCGCTGATTCGCACGGCCACCGACGAGGCCGCCGCCTCCGGCCGCGGCACCAGGGCGCGAGCCGGAAGTCCGTGGAGTGCCGACGACTCCGTTCGTACTGGGAGTCCCGCGACCGATAGGTCGGGGGGGCTTGTTTCCGGTGTTGGCACCCACGACACCGGCCTGGCTCGGCTTCGCCGCTGAGGACCGACCTGCAGCCGGGGCGTCTCCGCCAATGACCGTGCCCCGGGGGATACGCGATCCCGTGCTTCCGTTGGTGGGTCGCTGAGGTGTGCCGCCGACGATTCCGTTCCCGCGGCCGCCACGAGTTCCGTTCGGGCCAGCGTTGCGTCCGGCAGCAGGCTGCCCCGTGCCGCCGGGACGGCCCACGATGGGTGCCTGGCCACGGCCTCCGCCCGAGGCGGTACGTCCTGCTCCACCTCCGCCGGGGACGCCTGTGGCACTCGGACGACCGACTATCGGGGAGCGGCCGGTCGCCGTGGACGACGTCCCGCTGGGGGTTCCCGGGGGCCGCCCCGTCGCGGTCGCAGGTCGCCCCAGTGGCTGCGAGCCGCCCGTCGTACCCGCGCGACCCACGGCCTTGCTCGGGGGTGCGCCGGCGGTCCTCGGATCGCCGGTCCGAGTAACTGGAGCACGGCCCGGCTGGCCGAAGTTGGTGAGCGGCGGGGAGGTCGGCCCCGCCCCCTGGTTCGGGTTGCTGGTGACCGACGGTGGCGCCGTGCTCGGAGCAGTCGTCGTAGGCGGCGCGGCCGTGGTAACGCTGTCGATCTCCATTGCTGTGGAGTCGGCAATGGAGCCGGTCTTGCCGAGCGCCCCGGCACCGGGTGCGCTCCCGGTGGCGCCCGCCTCGCCTACGCTGCCGGCGTGTCCGGGCGCTGCTCCGGACAGGCTTTCGCGTGACGCGGACGCACTCCCGCCCGGACGCCACTCGCCAGATGGCAGCGGCACCGCCGCCTTGTACGCCGCCGGCGGCTTCGGCAGCTCCTGTCCGGCCAAGGTGCTCTGGGAGACCGCATAGAACGAGGCAAGGCGGTTCATCTGGTTGATGGCCTCCTGCCGGTCCTTCTCGACCTGCAGGGCCTTCTGGTACTCCGGGTTGTCCGCCGTCTGCTCGGGGAGCTTGAAATCCTTGACGTCCTTCTGGATCGCGCGGCTGTCGCGTGGCGGGCGGGCGTTGCGGACCGAGGTCAGGCCGGTGCTGGCGACCTTCATCTGGGCGCCGACCGCGTTGGCCATCTTGCCGATGGACCAGGCGTAGCTCACGACCTCCGTGCCGTAGCGCTGGAACTCCGTGGCGCCCTCGCCCTGCCAGTCGGTCTTCTTGACGAAGTCGTCGAGATCCTTGGCGGCTTTGTTGATGGCGACGTTCGCCTTCTCCAGGGCCTCTCCGGCGTGCTCCAGGTCGGCCGGATTGGAGCTCTCCAGAAAGTCCAGCATCTCGTTGAGCTTGCGGCCGTCGAAGACCGTCGAGCCGAAGACGCTGCCGTTGGACCCGAAGCCGAAGGCGTCGAAGAAGCCTTGCATCCGCTCCACCATGTCGGTGGCGGCGAACTGACCTTCGATCTGAGCCTGGTCCTTCTCCTGTGCCTGCTCCTGCTTCGTCAGGGGCGCCTTGGTGTCGGGCTTCGGCTGCTTCTCATCACTCATCACTCATCACCCCAGATCCTCGGTGCCGGTCTTGGCATCCTGGCGAGGCTGCGCGGGCTGCGCGGGCTTCGGCTGCGCCTGCTCGCGCTCGATCGCCTGATCCCGCTCCCTGTCCAGGCGGGCCTTGATCTCGTGGAACCGGGCGCGCTGCGCCACTTCGACGTTGTCGTAGCCGACGTCGGCCGCGTGCACGCCGATGGTGAGCAGCTCGATCTGGTCGCCGAGCGACTTCGACAGCGTGACCAGCGCCTTGTGGACGCGGTTGTACTCCTTGTAGAAGCCCTCAGCCTCTGCGAAAGGCAGCCCGACGCCGAACGACCCACGGGTGACCCGCTCCGCGGCGACCTTGGTCTTGCCGCCGTCGCCGCTCTCCAGCTCAGCGAGGACCGTGTCGACCCGGGTCCGGAACTTCTTCAGCTCACCGACTCCGCGCTCAAGGTCACTCGCCATTGTCGCCCCCGTCTCCAACTACCTCGAGCACGAGCCGTTCCTCCCCGTTTGCTACTGCTGTCCTACATTGCGATCGTGGTGACCCGCCATCCACTGATTGCATCAAACACCACTTTAGCCACTGGCTCTGACCGGCCCAAGTGTCTTATCCATCACGCGACTTCCCAGGTGGGTTGGACGACCGGCGCCGACTGTGCGGTTGCAATCGCACTCACCCGTTGCCGATCTGTGACCACGCACCTACACCCGGCATGCACCAGCCTCACGTCCGTCCCTCCCCCATGCCCCGGCCCGACCTCCGCCTCGAGTCGCGCAGGGCAACAGCGGCCCCCGCGATCGCGGCCACCAGGACGCCGCCGCCCACGACCACGTACATCGCCAGCCGTGCGTTGCGCTCCTCCGCCGTCTCTCCGAGGTGGAGTTCGGCCGGGGTCGGGGCCTCCGCCTTCGCCACGCCTTCGTGGGCGACCGGCTTCTCGATCGGCTCGTCGTCCTCGGTCAGAGCGCGCACCGGGTCGACGACGCCCCAGCCCACCAGGCGGTCATGGCCAGGGATCGAACGTTCCGCGGTCTGCTGGATCTGGGCCACGATCTGCCGCTGGGTCCAGTCCTTGTGCTTGCTCTTGATCAGGGCGGCGATACCGGCCACGTACGGGGCGGAGAAACTGGTGCCGCTGTCGGCGCAGTGACCGCCGCCCGGGACCGTCGTCACCATGTCCACTCCAGGGGCCGCGATGCCGACGAAGTCGCCCGACTGGGAGAAGGCCGCTCGTTCGTTGTTGCGGTCCGACGACGCGACCGCGAGAACGCCCTCGTAGGACGCGGGGTACGTCTTCTTGACGTTGCCCCCGAGGCCGTCGTTGCCCGCCGAGGCCACGACCACGATGTCCTTCGCAAGAGCCCGGTCCACGGCCTCCTTCAACTGGGGGGCCGGCTCGACCGCGTTGGCGGTGTCCTGGGAGATGTTGATGACACCCGCACCCTTGTCGATCGCGTGCTGGATGGCCGCGGCGAGCGTCTTGGCGGTGCCGCGGCCATCCGCGTCGTTCTGCTGGATGGGGATGATCGTGGCATCAGGGGCGAGGCCTACGAAACCAGTGCCTTTCGCCGGGTGTGCGGCGATGATGCCCGCGACCTTGGTGCCGTGTCCCACGGTGTCCGTGGTGCCGTCCTCCTTGCCGCGCTCGACCTTGTTACCGTTCGCGTCCTTCGGAATCTTGGGGATCAGGTTCACGCCGCTCTTGTCGTCCACCGCGGCCTTGAGCTGCGGGTGCCGGATGTCGACTCCGGTGTCGATGACCGCGACCTTCACGCCCTTGCCGGTGGACTGCTTCCACAACTCGTCGAGCAATACCCGCTGCAACGCCCAGGGGCGGCCCTCGTAGTTCTTGTTCGGAAAGGTGCACTGGGTCGTGTCGGCGACGGCGGGGACCGCGGGTGCCACCGGCGTCCCGACCAGGGCGACTGCCGCGGCGCCCACAACCATGAACAGGCGTCGACGGAATCCACGGGCGTACGCCGTGCTTCCGGAACGCCTTCGATCGGTGTACGTCATGTCTGCCCGGCCCTCACGAACCCTGCGGCTGCTTCGCAGCCCCGGTCGACAGACGCGGACCGGTCGGCAGGAAGGTCGACCAGGCTGCCGGCACCGGCACCGGATCGACGTCCTTGTATCCGAGCCTGTTCTGCGCCTGCTGTGCCTCCTGCTGCCGTTGCTCGCGCTCCGCCTTGGAGCCCGAGTCACCGATGCCGGAGGAGTCCGTCGCATTGTCGTTGTTGGACTGCATGGCATAGCGCAGGCCGGTGTCCGTGACCAGGAACAGGAAGCCCGAGCTGGTCGTGGCGCCCTTGAACTGGCGGAAGAGCAGTCCCGAGCCCGGTGTGACGTACGCGCTGCTGGCCCCGGTCGGCAGGACCGCGGGGAAGTCGGTGCCCGCCCAGGTGCTGAGCGTGGTGGAGCCGTTGTCCTCGTCGACCTTGCGCAGGACGTTGCACACGGTGTTACGGCTGCCTTCCGCGGCACTCGCCGAGTTGACCGGCCGCGGTGCGCTGGCCGGCCACTTCTTGTCCTGGCCGAATGCGGCTCCCGGCTGGAAGGTCGCGGCGCTGACGGACGTCGCCCGGCCGGCCTGACCGAGACCGATCAGGTCGCGGCTGCTGAGCAGCAGCTTCGCGGTGAAGTCCGACACCGGAGCCACCCGGCCCGGCAGGACGACGTACTGCTGGTTCCTGGTTCCGTCGGTCGCCTTCAGGATCATGCCGACGCGGTTCGCGTCGGACTCGAGGTCGCCGGGCACGTTGGCGTCGTCGCCGGGGATGCCCTGGATCTTGGGGAACGAGACGGGGTCTCCCTTGTGCAGGGTTTCCAACCAGGCTGTGGACACCCGCTGCGGTGCGCGGCCCTGGCCGACGAGCTGGCGCAGCAGCAATTCGTCGTCGGCCACGGCGTACGCGGTTCCCCCGGCGTCGACGACATAGCGGGCCTTGTCGGAGTTCCGCACGTAGATCAGGTCACCGCCGCGCAGCCGGCTCGCGCCCTCAGTCTTCTTGTGCTCCCGGTCCGCGAAGACGAACGCGGCCTTCGCGATGGTCCGGCCGCCTTCGCCGGGGCGCTCGCACACCGCCCAGCGCTTGGCGGCGCCGGCGTCCTTGGCCGCGGGCAGCCGGTCAGGGGCATACGGGATGCCGAGCGTCGCGCCGTGCGGAATCTTGCCGTTGTCGAGTACCGACTCGGAGACGTTGATGACCTTGCCCTTGTCGGCGTCAAGGAGGAGCTTGGCGGAGGCCATGTTCAGGACGGGGTGGAGCTGGGCCTTGCCCCTGGTCTTCAACACCACATAGCGAGTAGTGGATTTGCTGGCGATGATGACGTTCTCGCCCGCTGCATCCCACTTCTGAGGTGCCACCGGTTTGAACATTCCCCACGCCCCGAAGGCGGCGAGGATCACCACTCCGACGATCGCTCCGGGCAACACCGCGCGCAGCGGGCGCGGTGCACCTTCCTCCGAACCGGTCGAGTTCGGCTGCACGAACTGCGCAATCAACCTTCGCTTCGCGAAGGTGTAGGCGTTGAGTTCGTCCCGTCGTGATGCCATCTGTCCGCTGTCCCTCTCCCCGCTGGGCGACCAGGCTCCCATACTCACCGAGCAGGCCTGCTGTCGTGCCAGCCCCCTACTATGCCTGCTGGCGCTTCCGTCTCACTGCTCAGGTAGGGTGATCGCCCGGTCAACGCCCATAGGAATTTGGTAATTACGGACACGAGGGGGCAACGCGGCGATGGGTACGGCGACGCGCGCGCGAAATGGGCGGACTACCGATCGAGCCCCTGACACTTCCCAACGGCAACGCAGCAACGGACGGGGGGCCACGACGCCGCAACGTGCTCCGGCGACGACGACTCTGCGTCCCCTCTCGCGCACCACCCGCGTCGGCCCCTTCCAGCTGCGACAGTTGGTGCTCGTCGAGGTGGCACTGGCGCTCACCGCGGTCGGGGTCGCGCTCGGCGGGCTGTGGATGGTCCCCACCGCTGCCATCGCCTGCGCATTGGTCCTGCTCGCCGTGATACGCCGCCGCGGCCACGCCGTACAGGACTGGCTGTCGACGGCCCTCGCCCTCCGCGCACGCAGGCGCGGCGCCGGGCTGACCGCGGGGGAGGTGGATGCGTCGTTGGCCCCCGTGGTGGAGAGCGTGCCGGGATTCCGTCCGTTCACATACGTCGACCGTGATCGGCGCACGGTCGGCATGCTCGGCGACGGAACCTTCCTGACCGCCGTGGTGAGGGTCGAAGCGAGCGGTGATGCGCTACGCCCAGCGTTCGGCGCCCGGGCGCTCCCGCTGTCCCTCCTGGGTGGTGCCCTCGAAGTGGACGACATCGTACTGGAGTCGGTGCAGTTGGTTCAGCAGGTCCGTTCGGCGCCCGCACCGCACCTGCCCCAGCAGTCGGTCGCGCGACTCTCGTACGCCCCGCTGCAGGAGCGGACCGGGGCGCCCGCGCTGAGGATGACCTGGGTGGCGGTGAAGCTGGACCCGGAACTGTGCCGGGAAGCCGTGGAGGCGCGTGGAGGCGGAATCGAAGGTGCCCAGCGCTGCCTGGTGCGCGTGGCGGACCATGTGGCGAGCCGTATCACCGGGGCCGGATTCCGGGCCGTGGTACTGGACCAGGAGGATCTGAACACCACAGTGGCGACTTCTGCCTGTGCCAGTCCGAGGCTGTCGGCCCGCGCGAGCCGGCCGGATGCCGCGCCTCAACGGCGAACCGCCGAGACGGCGCGAGTCTGGCGGTGCGACGACCGCTGGCACACCACATACGCGGTCGGCCGCTGGCCCGAACTGGGACGTGGGGCGGCTCCCCTCCCCAAGCTGGTCTCGCTGCTCACCTCGGCGCCGGCGTACGCGACCACTTTCAGTCTCACCCTGCGGCGCGGCTCACACCAAGGATCGATGACCGTGGGCGGCCATGTACGGATCACCGGCGGCTCAGATACCGAACTGGTCGGGGTGCGACGGGCGTTGGAGCATGCCGCTCGTTCGGCGAAGGTCGGACTTGTGCGACTGGACCGCGAACAGCTGCCTGGTGTGCTGGCGACTCTGCCCCTGGGAGGTGCGCGATGACTGCCGGAACCGGAACGGCGCGTGGGCTGCGGGGGCTGCTCGGCCCCCGACACGCGGGGCACACCATGACCGCGGACCACCTGGGCGCGCTTTCGCTGCCCGTCGGGGACGACGGTGTGGTGATCGGTGACGACGCGGAAGGGCGCCCCCAGATGCTGGGGTTCCACCGTTCGGCGCCGTACGACGTCCTCCTGATCGGTGGCCTGTGGACGGCTCAGGTGCTTGCGCTGCGCGCGGCGGGCACGGGCGCGCGGGTCGCAGTCGAAACCGGGCGCGCCCAGGCATGGACGCTGCTGACACAGGCCGCGGGCGCGGGCCTGGAATGCATCACGCTCCACGGCGTGGGACGGGTTCCGCCGATGGGAGCGACGGTAGGCAGTCCGGTAGTGGTGGTACGGGACTGCGGCATGCGGCCGCCGCGCGGACGCGTGGTGTCCTCGCCTTGGCAGTCGGTGCTGACACTGCTTCCGTATCTGAGCCCGGTGGCACCCCGGTTGATGCGAGACTCCACGCTGGTGGGCATCCAGCGGGTCTCACCGCAGGAGGCGGAGCAGATAGGCCGGATCCTGGCACTGTCGCAGGCCGAGATCGAAGCACTGCCGACTCTCGCGGACGGTGTCACCCTCTGGTGCGCAGGACGTGAGCGCCACTGGGTGATGACGAGTTCCACAGACGCGGAGTCCGGCTTGCTGGGCGTGGCTCGGCGGATGGACTGAGTTCCGCCGTTGGTCGGGAAAGAGCTGCCCTAGGATGCTGGTAGTGACGCTGAGTTGCGTCCAACTACGCGACGCTTCTTGGCGCGTGGAACATGTTTCATCTCGGCCGCACCGAAGGGAAGCTTGACTGATGGGGAGCGCACAGGAGAAGGAAGAGCTGTACGCCCTCGACATCTCTGACGCCGAGTGGCTCAGCGCCCCCGGCACGAGTGAGGACGAGGAGCGGGTGGAGATCGCACATCTGCCGGGCGGGGCCGTAGCCATGCGATCGTCTCTGGATCCGGAGACTGTGCTGCGGTACACCGAAGCCGAGTGGCGGGCGTTTGTACTCGGTGCGCGTGACGGGGAATTCGATCTGCGCTGAGAGCGCCGAACGGCTAGGAAGGTCCCGGACGGCGGACAGCAGCGCATTTTTTTCGCTGCACGACGTAGGGCGGTTCCGCCGCAGGGCAACTCGACCGGCAGCTGATGGCTGAAGCCGGGCCGCGGGATGTGGCCGCCTCCGGTCTGGTCGGCATCCAGCGTGTCTCGCCCGACGAGGCCGCGCAGATCGGCCGCATCATGCATCTTCCGCGGCCCGAGACTGAGGCGCTGTCCACTCTCGCTGACGGCGTCACACTCTGGTGCACGCCGCGGGACCGGCAGTTCGTCATGACACAGGCCACGGATGCCGAGACCGGATTGTTGGGCAGCGCCCGCCGGATGGACTGACAGGGCCGGGGGCCCTTCCGTACATACGCAGTTGTACGGTTTTGACCCGTCGGCTTCCTTGCACTGCACCCCACCCGGATCACTTGGGGGCGGGGCGTGACGTACGGGACAGCAGCCGACGGGCGGTCGGCCCTGCCGATCCGGCATTGTTGACGATTAGGGTGGGACAGGGCGCGGCAGAAGAACCTGCGGGCGTGCTGGCCGCGTCCCTAGGGGGAGAGCCGGGCCGATCGGACGAAGAGGTCGCCCCCACCCACCACGGCACAAGGGTGCTCGACCACACCAGGAGGCAAAGTGAACGGCGATCGGGACGAGATCCACGGGGGCTGGAACATTCCCGTCGATGATCAGTCCGACGCGGATCCCGCTGAGCTGACGGGTGAGTTCACCATCGACTACACCCCGCCGGCCTGGTACACGCAGAACGCGTCGGGCGACACCTCGGGCGGGGGCTCCGGCCAGCAGGGGCACACTCCGCCTCCCCCACCGCCGAACGGGGCGCCGGTGGCCGTGCCGGGGCTGCCTGCGGGCAGCGGTTTCGAGCCCAACTGGGCGCCTGCGCCGACGCCTCCTCCGGCGCAGGCCCAGGCGCCTGCGCCTGCTCCTGTCCCAGCGCCTGCTCCTGCTCCTGCTCCTGCTCCTGCTCCTGCTCCTGCTCCTGCTCAGATGCCTCCCGCGGCTCCGGCTCCGGCTCCAGTAGCCGAGGCGGCCGCCGAGCCCGCGCCGCAGCCCTTCGGGGGCGGCGATGTGGAGAGCGGGGCGACCATGCGGTTCTCCCCTGCCGCGCTGAAGCGCGAGATGGAGGAGCGGGCGGCGGCCAACGAGGCCGACGAGAGCGCCGCGGATGCTTCCGGCGGTCCCGAGGCGCCGGTCGCGGCGGGACCGGACGATGCCGCCGGGTCCTCGGCCGAGGACCCGGCCGGCAATGCCGGAGAGACCGCGGGCGCCAACGGCCCCGGAGACTCCCCGGACGCAGCGGACGTGGAGGTCCAGGACTCCGAGCCGGCCGACGCCACGCCCCAGGACTCCGACGGTGGCGACGCCGAGCCGCGCGACGAGAGCGCCCCTCAGGACGCGGCAACGGTGACGGCCGACGAGTCGACTGACGCCGTGCCCCAGGACGCTCCGCCCGCGCCCGTACCCCCTCAGCCGTGGTCCCCGACTCCGCCCCCGCATGGGCAGGGGCAGGGGCAGAGTGCCCCACTGCCGCCGCTGCCGCCCGCCTTCCAGCCCGCCGCGCCGCCGTCCGCGCCGCAATGGCCCGTATCGCCGCAGACCGCGGAGCAGTCCGCCCCGCAGCAGTCGCAGCAGCCGGTGCAGGGCGGGCCGCAGACCCCGCCCGCCTGGCCGACGCCCACGCCCACACCCACGCCTCAGCAGCAGGGCGGTTACGGCTTCCCGCAGCCCGGGCAGCCGGGGCACCTCGGTCAGCCTGCCCAGCAAGGCGGGTACGGCTTCCCGCAAGCGGGACAGCCCGGTCAGCCCGCACCTGCCGCACCGCTGCCACCCGCGGTACCGGCCCCCGACACCCAGACACCGCAGACCGGTTACGGCTTCCCCCAGCACGGCCAGCCCGGTCAGCCCGGAGCGCACGAAGGCGGATACGGCTTTCCCCAGCCCGGCCAGCCCGGCCAGCCGGGACACCCCGCCGCACCACTGCCGCCCGCCGTACCGGCCCCCAACACCCAGACACCGCAGACCGGTTACGGCTTCCCCCAGCCAGGGCAGTCCGGCCAGCCCGGTCAGCAGCAGCCCGGCGCGCACGCGCCCGTACCGCTGCCGCCGCAGACGCCCAACCTGCCCGCGCCCGCCACGCCCCATCTGCCCGCGCAGCAGTCCCACCCGCAGCCGCACCCCCAGGCTCCCCAGGGCGGCCCGCCTCATCCCCAGCCTCCGGCCGGTCCCACAGACCCACGCACCGGCGCCGGCTGGCCCACGCCGGTCACGCACGACCAGCGCGAGCGTTCCGTGCCGGGCGCCCCGCTCGGATACACCGCGGCCGTCGAGCTCTCCTCCGACCGCCTCCTGCGCAACAACAAGCAGAAGGCCAAGAGCAGCCGCAACCCCTCCAGCGCCTCCCGCTTCAAGCTCGGCGGCAAGAAGGAGGAAGCCGAGCGGCAGCGCAAGCTGGAGCTGATCCGTACGCCGGTGCTGTCCTGCTACCGGATCGCGGTCATCAGCCTCAAGGGCGGCGTCGGCAAGACCACGACGACCACCGCGCTGGGCTCGACGCTGGCCACCGAGCGGCAGGACAAGATCCTGGCGATCGACGCCAACCCCGACGCCGGCACGCTCGGCCGCCGGGTGCGCCGCGAGACCGGGGCCACCATCCGCGACCTGGTGCAGGCGATCCCGTACCTCAACTCGTACATGGACATCCGCCGGTTCACCTCGCAGGCGCCCTCGGGTCTGGAGATCATCGCCAACGACGTGGACCCGGCGGTCTCCACGACGTTCAACGACGAGGACTACCGGCGCGCGATCGACGTACTGGGCAAGCAGTATCCGATCATCCTCACCGACTCCGGCACCGGTCTGCTGTACAGCGCGATGCGTGGAGTGCTGGACCTCGCCGACCAGTTGATCATCATTTCGACGCCGTCCGTGGACGGTGCGAGCAGCGCGTCGACGACGCTCGACTGGCTGTCCGCGCACGGGTACGCCGAGCTGGTGCAGCGTTCCATCACGGTCATCTCCGGGGTACGTGAGACCGGCAAGATGATCAAGGTCGACGACATCGTGCAGCACTTCCAGACACGCTGCCGCGGTGTGATCGTGGTCCCCTTCGACGAGCACCTGTCGGCGGGCGCCGAGGTCGACCTGGACATGATGCGCCCGAAGACCCGTGAGGCGTACTTCAATCTCTCCGCGCTCATCGCAGAGGACTTCGTGCGGGCTCAGCAGCAGCAGGGGCTGTGGACGGCGGACGGCAACCCTCCGCCGCACCTGGTCCCGCCGATGCCGGGACAGCAGCAGATGCCGGGGCAGCCGATGCCGGGACAGCAGATCCCGGGCCAGCCGATGCCCGGTCAGCCGTACGTGCCTCAGCAGCCGCAGCCCCCGCAGCAGCCCTACCCGCCGCAGGGACAGCCGCAGCAGCCGTACCAAGGACAGCCGCCCCACCAGCCGTACCCGCCGCAGGGCTGGCAGCAGTCGCTGCCACAGGGCCAGTCCCCCGCGGGCCCGGCCGGACCGCCGCCCGGCCAGCAGGCCCAGCCGGTTCACCCCGGTCAGCAGGGCCGGCCGGGTGGCCCCGGACAACCTGAGCTGGAGGGGCCCGTACCGCCTGCCGGATGGCCGCAGCAGCAGCCCCCGCAGGCACCGCCAGCCCCTCAGCAGTAGCGCGACAGAGGTCTGAACCAATGAGGGCCCGCACCGTCTCCACGGTGCGGGCCCTCAGCGTATTCCCGCAGCCCACACGGGGTTTGACGGGCCGTTGACGCAATCGACCGCCGCTGATAAACCTCGCTTCACCAATTGGCGAACCAGAGCTCAACCTGCCTACTCCGAGCGAGTGATGACGCGAGGTCCCCTTCCCATGGTCACTAAGGTTCCAGCCCGCATCCGACTGCTTCTGGCCTCCGGTGCCGCCGCCGCGCTGGTGGCCGGAACAGCAACCCCTTCGGCCCAAGCCGCCGACGACGGCAAGGACGACGGCGGCAAGAAGGTCCTCACTGTCGCCGTCTCGCAGAGCGTGGACTCCCTCAGCCCGTTCCTGGCGCAGAAGCTCGTCAGCACCACCATCCACCGGCTGGCCTATGAGTACCTGACGAATTACGACGTCAAGGACGCTCACCCGGTCCCGGGCCTGGCCACCGAGTGGAAGACGTCCCCGGACAAGCTGACGTGGACGTACACCATCCGGAAGAACTCCAAGTGGTCCGACGGGAAGCAGGCCACCGCAGAGGACGCCGCCTGGACCTTCAACAAGATGATGACGGACGAGAACGCCGCCACCGCCAACGGCAGCTTCACCGCCAACTTCAAGAAGGTCACGGCCCCGGACCCCCAGACGCTGGTAATAGAGCTGAAGAAGCCTCAGGCCACCATGACGGCGCTGGATGTGCCGATCGTGCCCAAGCACGTCTGGGAGAAGGTCGGCGACTTCTCGAAGTTCAACAACGACAAGCAGTTCCCGATCGTCGGCAACGGTCCGTTCGTCATCACCGACTTCAAGGTCGACCAGTTCGTCAAGCTCAAGCCCAACAAGGACTTCTGGCGCGGCGCGCCCAAGTTCGACGAACTGGTGCTCAAGTACTACAAGGACGGCGACGCGGCCGTCGCGGCGCTGCAGAAGGGCGAGGTCTCCTTCGTCCAGGGCCTCACCCCCGCCCAGGCCACGGCCCTCAAGAGCGCCGAGAACATCAAGGTCAACGACGCTCCGGGCCGCCGCTTCTTCGCTCTCGCAACCAACCCGGGGGCGCGGTCCAAGGACGGCAAGACGTTCGGCAGCGGCCACAAGGCCCTGCTCGACCCGGCCGTGCGCAAGGCGCTCTTCCACGCCACCGACCGCAAGACCATCGTCGACAAGGTCTTCCAGGGCCACGCCGTCGAGGGCGAGGGCTATATCCCGCCGCGCTTCGACTCGTACTTCTGGAAGCCCGGGACGAGCCAGAAGATCGCGTACGACCCGGCGAAGGCCGCCGCCCTCCTCGACCAGGCCGGCTACAAGAAGAACGGCAGCGGCAAGCGCGTCGGCAAGGACGGCAAGGCCCTCGATCTGCGCATCCTCTGTCACGCCACCGACCCCAACGACAAGGCGATCGGCAAGTATCTGCAGGAGTGGTGGGGCGAGCTCGGCATCGGGCTCAAGGTCGACTGTCTCGACAATGTCTCCGACCCCTGGATCAAGGGGGACTACGACCTGGCCTTCGACGGCTGGTCGGTCAACCCGGACCCGGACTTCGTCCTGTCCATCCACACCTGCGCCGCGCTCCCGGCCACGCCCAAGGACACCGGCGCGACCGACAACTTCATCTGCGACAAGCCGTTCGACGAGCTGTACGCCCAGCAGACCGTGGAGTACGACGCGGCCAAGCGGACCGGACTCGTCAAGCAGATGCAATCTCGCCTGTACGACACCGGCTACATGAATGTCATCGCGTATCCGAACGCCGTCGAGGCGTACCGTACCGACCAGATCAAGTCCATCAAGACGATGCCGGAGGCCGCGGGCAACCTGTGGGGCCAGGACGGCTACTGGAGCTGGTGGTCGGCCGAGCCTGTCGCGGGCGACGCCAGCTCCGACAGCGGCTCCTCGACAGGTGTGGTGATCGGCATCGGCGCGGCAGTCGTCCTTGCCGCCGCCATCGGGCTCTTCGTCGCGATGCGCCGGCGTACCACCGCGGAAGACCGTGAATAGTCGATGAGCACCACAAGCACGACCGGCACTGCCACAGTGGTGGGGGGGGGGGGGGGCGGCGCCCCCCCCCCCCCCCCCCCCCCCCCGCCCCCCCCCCCCCCCCCCCCACCCCACCCCCCCCCCCCCCCCCCCCCCCCCCCCCCCCCCCCCCCCCCCCCCCCCCCCCGCCCCGGGGGGGGGGCCCCCCCCCCCCCCCCACCACCAGTGGCAGCGCACGCGCCTATCTCCTCTATGTGGCGGGCAAGCTGGGCGGCGCGGCCATCTCGCTGTTCGCCGTGCTCGTCACCAGCTTCTTCCTCTTCAGGATCATCCCCGGCGACCCGGTCAAGGCCATGACTCACGGCATGCCGACGTCAGCCGAGCAACTGGCCACGCTGCGCCGCCAGTTCGGCCTCGACCAGCCGATGTGGCAGCAGTTCACCGACTACTGCGGCAATGCGCTGACGGGCGATCTCGGTACGTCGTACCAGTTCCGTGCGCCCGTCGGCGAGCTGATCGCGCAGAAGCTGCCCGCGACGCTCCTGCTCACCGGGGTCGCCGTGGTGATCTACTCGGCGATCGGGCTCTGGCTCGGCACCCGCTCCGCCTGGCGGCACGGCAGCATCGGCGACAAGCTCAACACGGGTGTGGCGCTGACCCTGTGGTCCGTGCCGTCGTTCTGGCTCGGCCTGCTGCTGATCATCACGTTCTCGGTGGGCGTCGGCCCGATCCCCGGTCTGTTCCCGACCGGCGGCATGGAGTCGGGCGACAAGACCGGCTTCGCGTACGTCGGCGATGTCGCGCACCACATGGTGCTTCCCGTCCTCACGCTGGTCGCCGTCGGGTACGCCCAGACGCTGCTGGTGATGCGCTCGTCGCTGCTGGACGAGATGGGCAGCGACTATCTGACGACCGCGCGGGCGAAGGGGCTGCGGGACGATGCCGTACGCCGCCGGCATGCCGTGCCCAATGCGCTGCTGCCCACCGTCACGATGGTCTTCATCAATCTGGGCCATGTGGCGGCCGGTTCGATCCTCGTGGAGACGGTGTTCTCCTGGCCCGGCCTGGGCGGGCTCTTCTATCAGGCGCTGAGCGTGCCCGATCTGCCGCTGGTGCAGGGGCTCTTCGTGGTCTTCGCGGGCGCGATGATCCTGATGAACCTCCTCGCCGACCTGCTCTATCCGCTGCTCGATCCCCGGGTGGGCCGATGACGATCACGCCGGTCCCGAAGACCGCACGTACCACTCGGAGTGCGAGCTCCCTCGCCTGGGCGCGCCGCCGCGGCTCCGTGGCCCGCTTCTGGCGCTCGTACCGCACACACAGGGCGGGCCTCTTCGGCCTCGGCGCGCTCGCGCTCATCGCGCTGATCGCGCTTGCCGCGCCGCTGCTCGTCGGCGGAGATGTGCAGAGCGTGACGAACGCGCCGGGCACGGCGCTCGAGTCGCCGAGCGGCGAGTTCCCCCTCGGCACCGACCAGTTCGGGCGCTCGCTGCTCGGGCTGCTGGTCTGGGGTGCGCGGATCTCGCTCACCGTCGGACTGCTGGCTGCCGCGCTGTCGGTGGCCATCGGGACCCTGGTCGGCATCGTCTCCGGTCATTACGGCGGCTGGTTCTCGACCGTCATCATGCGGATCACGGACTGGTTCCTGGTGATGCCGACGCTGGTGCTGGCGATCGTGCTCGCGACCGTGATGTCCCGGAGCATCTGGACGGTGATCCTGGCGATCGGCGTCACCAGCTGGCCGACCACGGCCCGTCTGGTGCGGGCGCAGACGATCGCGGTCGAGTCGCGTCCGTACATCGAGCGTGCCAGGGCGCTCGGCGGCGGCCACAGCCACATCATGACCCGGCATGTGCTGCCCAACGTCATGCCGCTGGTCCTCGCCCAGACGACGCTCGGCATCTCCACGGCGATCCTGACGGAGGCGACGCTCGCGTTCCTCGGCCTCGGCGATCCGACGGTCGTCTCCTGGGGCGGCATGCTCCAGGACGCGCGGGAGGCGGGAGCGGTCTCCTCCGGCCACTGGTGGTATCTGGCGCCGCCCGGGATCGCCATCGCGCTGGTGGCACTGGCGTTCACGCTGTGCGGCCGGGCTATCGAGGCCGTGCTCAACCCGAAGCTGGGGGTGACCCGATGACTGCGCAGTGCCTGCTCGAGGTCAAGAACCTGCAGGTGACGTACGGTTCCGGGGCGCGGGCCGTCCCGGCCGTACGCGGTGTGGATCTGAGCGTGGCCGCCGGGCAGAAGCTGGGAATCGCGGGCGAGTCGGGCTGCGGCAAGTCCACCGTGGCCCTGGCCCTGCTGCGCCTTCTGCCCGCCTCCGCCAGGCTTTCCGGCGAGATCCTCCTCGACGGGGAGGACGTCCTCACCATGAAGTGGGGGCGGCTGCGGGCCGTGCGGTGGGCGGGTGCGTCGATCGTCTTCCAGGGCGCGATGCACTCGCTCAACGCGGTGCACCGGGTCGGCGAACAGATCGCCGAGCCGATCCTGCTGCACCAGAAGGCCACGCCCGCGGCGGCGAAGAAGCAGGTCGCCGAACTGCTGCAGCACGTAGGGCTGCCCGTCTCCCGCGCGGACGCGTATCCGCACGAGCTGTCCGGGGGCCAGCGCCAGCGCGTCATGATCGCGATGGCGCTCGCCTGCGGCCCTCGGCTCATCGTGGCGGACGAGCCGACCACCGCGCTCGATGTGATGATCCAGGCGCAGATCCTGCGGCTGATCGAGCAGCTGGTCGCCGAGCAGGACATCAGCCTGCTGATGATCAGCCACGATCTGGCGGTTCTCGCCGACACCTGCGACCGGCTCGCGGTGATGTACGCGGGCCGGATCGTCGAGGAGGGCCCGGCGCAGGCGGTTTACAGCGCGGCGGAGCATCCGTACGGGCGCGCCCTGTCCGCCGCCTTCCCGCGCGTCGGCGACGTCGCATCGCGCCGGGCGCCACGCGGCCTGCCGGGCGACCCGCCCGACCCGTCGGCGCTGCCGGGCGGCTGTACGTTTCACCCACGCTGCCCGGTCGCGCTGGACGCGTGTGCGCAGCAGGACCAGGTGCTCTCGGCGGTCGGTGAGGGGCACCGGGCGGCGTGCGTCCACGTAGGGGCGGTGCCGCTGTGACACGCCGGTGCCGAACTCCGCTGTCCCCCAGCCCGGTTCGCCGCGTCGCCGGGGCCGTACCCAGGAGCCAGTCATGACCACCACTCCCCTGCTCTCGGCCACCGGTCTGCACGTCACCTTCCCCGGGCGGCGCGGCGAGCCGGCCGCCCGCGCCGTCGACGGCGTCGACCTCGACATCGGCGCGGGCGAGATCGTGGCCCTGGTCGGCGAGTCCGGCTGCGGGAAGACGACGCTGGCACGCTCACTGCTGGGCCTGGTGCCGCCGACGTCCGGCGCGGTCACCTTCGGCGGTGCGGCGCTGTCGTACACCTCCCGGGCGCTGAAGTCGTACCGCAAGCGAGTCCAGCTGGTCCTCCAGGACCCGAGCGGCTCGCTGAACCCGCGGCACACGGTGTACGACGCGGTGGCCGAGGGCCTGCGGATCCACGGGTACACCGGGGACGAACGCCCGGCCGTGGCCGAGGCGCTCTCGCGGGCCGGGCTGCGGCCGCCGGAGCGCTTCTTCCTGCGATATCCGCACGAGCTGTCCGGCGGCCAGCGCCAGCGCGTGGTCATCGCCGGAGCCCTGGTCCTGGAACCCGAACTGATCGTCGCTGACGAGCCGGTGGCCTCACTGGACGCGTCCGTACGCGGCGAGATCCTCGCACTGCTGCTGCGGCTGCGGGACGAACTGGGCCTGTCCGCGCTGGTGGTGACGCACGACCTCGGGCTGGCGTGGAACATCGCGGACCGGGTGGCGGTGATGTACCTGGGCCGGATCGTGGAGTGCGGCACCGTCGAGGACGTGCTGACGAGTCCCCAGCACCCCTACACCCAGGCGCTGCTGTCCGTCCTCCCGGACTCGACCATTCCCCCGGTGGTCCTGACGGGCGAGCCCCCGGATCCGTCCCGCATCCCGGGGGGCTGCCGGTTCCACGCGCGCTGCCAGGTGCTGGCGTCGGGCGAGGCGGAGAGGGCGGGGGTGGCGGACCGGTGCCGGTCGGAGGAGATGGGGGTGCTGGGCGGGTCAGGGGTGGCGTGTCACTGGGCGTGAGGGCACGTGGGGGCTGACTCGGAGCGGGGGGGCCGTCAGTGACACGGACCGGGGGTCGGTCAGCGAGACGGACCGGGGTCCGTCAGTGACACAGACCGGGAGCCGTCAGCGACGCGAACCGGGGATCCGTCAGCCCAAGGCTCGCGCCCCGGGCCGCCGCGCTACGCCGACGCCGTCAGCTCGCGGCATTTCTTCACGTCCTCCCCGATCGCGTCCAGCAACGCCTCGATCGAGTCGAACTTCTCCTGCCCCCGGACATACGCCAAGAAGTCCACCGCCACATGCAGCCCGTACAGCTCCAGCCCCACCCGGTCGATCGCGTACGCCTCCACCGTCCGCTCCGTGCCGTCGAACTGCGGGTTCGTGCCCACCGAGATCGCCGCCGGCATCCTCTCCCCCGCCGCCGTCAGCCACCCCGCGTACACCCCGTCCGCCGGGATCGCCGTGTGCGGCAGCGTTTCCACGTTCGCCGTCGGGTAGCCCAGCTCACGGCCGCGCTGCGCGCCCCGCACCACCACGCCCTCGACGCGGTGCGGGCGGCCCAGGATCTCCGCCGCGCCCTCGACGTCGCCGGAGGCGATCAGGCGGCGGGTCAGGGTCGAGGAGAAGGGCTCGCCACCGCCCGCCACGCCGCTCACGAACAGGTCGTCGACCTCGACCTCGTAGTCGTACGTCGCGCCCAGCTCGGCCAGGAACGCGACATTCCCCGCAGCCTTGTGGCCGAAGCGGAAGTTCGGGCCCTCGATGACCGCGCAAGCGTGCAACTTGTCGACCAGGACCTTCACGATGAAGTCCGCGGGCGAAAGCCTCGAGAACTCGCTCGTGAAGGGAAGAATCAGCACCGCGTCGACGCCCAGCTCCGCCATCAGCTCGGCGCGCCGGTGGTGCGGCGCGAGCAGCGGCGGATGGCTGCCCGGGCGGACGACCTCGCTGGGGTGCGGGTCGAAGGTCACGACGACCGACGGCACCCCGAGCTCACGCGCCCGCTCCACCGTCCGCCCGATGATCAGCTGGTGTCCGCGGTGGACCCCGTCGTAGGAGCCGATGGTGACGACGCTGCGTCCCCAGTCCTGGGGGATGTCCTCCAAGCCACGCCAGCGCTGCACTGTGACCGCTCCTCGCCCGAACCTGTGTACGTCATTGCCGGTTACGCAGGTCTAAGACTGCCATGCCCGCGACTGTCGGTTCGCATCGGCACCGGGCTGCCGAGGGTCTCGACCGCCCGGCGCGCGCTCGGACCGACCACCGCGGCCCACTCCTGCGGGGCCCGGTCCAGCCACCCCGCCACGAGCGCGGCGAAGCCGGGGACCTCCCGGGCCAGCTCCACGAGCCGCCGGTCGAAGCAGGTCGCGCCCTCCGGAGTGCGGACGAAGAGCAGGCCGGTGCGGTGAACCAGCTCACGGGTGCGGGCTTCGGGCCGGGTCGCGCAGCTGTTCGCGGCGGCCCGCAGCAGGGCGTCGAGGACGGCCAGGTCACGTGTCGCGTACTGCTCGTAGTCCAGCAGTACGTCGAGGAGCTCGGCCCGCAGCAGCCGCGATGCCCGGCTGCCCGGCCTCGCGAGGACGGGCACGAGGGCCGTCCGGACCCGGCAGGGACGGCTCCGCAGCAGGCTGGTGACCAGCGGGAACAGGGTGGCGCGGGCGGCCGGGCCGTGTTCCAGGCAGCGGTCGACGTAGGCGGCGGCGTGGACCGCGCCCTCGGGCCGGTGCTCGATGTACTCGCCGACGAGCGCGGCGGCATGGCGGGCCGACGCGGGGGCGGTGACCTCGGCGAGGGCCCGCAGCACTTCCCCCGCGCCGTCGCCCGGCTGGTGCAGCCGCGTCCGGAAGGCGGCCAGGACGGGCTCGGGGTGCGTGGTGAGCGCTGCGGCGAGCGCGCTCGCGGGCAGCCGCGGGTCGCCTGCCTCGAAGGCCGTGAGCGCCCTGGCGAGATAGCGGGACCGGGTGTGCGGATCGTGGACGAGGAGGGCGAGGGCACAGCCGTGCAGGGCGGTGTCGTCGGGCCTGGCGAGGATGGCGAGGGCGGCGTACCTGAGCAGCTCGCGGTCGGCGTCGGCAGTGACCCGGGCGACGGCGGCCAGTCCGTAGGCGGCGGCCGCGACCCGCCGCTCGGGCCGGGGGTCGAGCGCCCAGCGGTCGACGGCCCGGCACAGGGCGGACGGCTCCTCCTCGGCGAGCACGGCCAGCAGCTCCCCGGCGCGGGGGTGGCCGGTCGCCACGAGGGCCTCGGTGAGGTCGTCGACGGCGAGGCCGCGGCGGGCGTAGAGCAGGGCCTGCGCGGCGGCGGCCACGGTGGGCCGGAGCCCGGCATCGGGACCGGCGGGAAGCGGCGTATCGTCGGTGAACCAGCGGCAGAGCAGCGGCTGTACGGCGCTGGGCTCGGCGACGAGCCGCGCGACGACGGAATCCAGATAGCGCGGCTCCGTGCGAAGCCCCGGCACCCCGTCCGCGGGCACGAGTCGGCGCAGCAGATCGAGCCGCTGAGCTTCGGTCACCCGCAGCCGCTCCCAGAACCACGGCCCGAACTCGCCGAGCCCGCCCGGGTGCCGGAGCCCGCCGTCGCGCAGGCAACGCCGGGTTACCCGCTCCGCGAGCAGCCGTAGCACCGGGAGATAGGCCCCGGCGTCGGGCACGCGCAGCAGCGTCTCCCCCACCAGATGGGCTCCCCACCACCGGGCGTCGTCGAGCCGCGCGCCCACGACGCCACTCGCGTCCTCCAGACCCTCCAGCCGTTTGAGCCCGTCCAGCGCGTCCAGCGCTTCGACCAACTTCTCGAGCTTGCAGGCCAGTTGCCCGGGGCCGTGCACCCGGTCGAGGAGCAGCAGGGCCTGCACCACCGGGCCGATGCGATGCCGCGGAACCGGCAGCCGGCGCGGTTCCGGCTCCCCCGGGCCCGGCGGTGGCGGCACACAGCCGCTCCCCCGCCCGTCCGCCCCCGGCCTCGCCGGCAGCCCCACCGGCGCCCGCGCGTGCCAGCGGTGGACCAGGGACTGGAGCGCCGCATCGAGGTCCAGGTGCGCGCCCTGGAGCCAGTCGGCGAACTCCTCGTGCGCGAAGCGGTAGCCGGCCCCCGCCGGGACCAGCAGCCCCTCGATGAGCACCGCGGATGCCCACCCGGTTCCCCACGGGAAGATCTCCTCGAAGGACTCGCGGTCCAGTTGCCCGCGCCCGGGCCCGAGACAGCGCCGCGCCGCCTCGTGGACCCGGCCCGCCACCTTCGCCGCCAGCCTGCGCACGGCGGATCCCCGCAGCGGCGGCCGGGACTCCGCGGCGACCCGGACCGCGATCCGCAGGCACAGCATGTCCAGGTACGCGGTGAAGATTTCCTCGCGGGACGGCCGCCCAGGCACCTCGCCGGGCAGCGACTCCCGTACCTCCGCGAGCAGCCGCAACGTGAGCGGATGACGTTCGTCCGCGGCTGCGACCGCTCCGGCGGGGAGCCCGTACCGCTCGCGTGCGCGCTCCGCCTCGCCGACAGTCAGTGCGGCGATGTGCAGGGCGGGCGGCAGCCGGTGGGCAGGCGCGGCGGGCCGGTGCAGTACATCCGGCGGATACAGCGCCCCGGCCTGCTCCCAGTGCTCGGGCCGGCAGCCGACGACCATGTGCACACCGCAGGAACTCAGCCAGTTCACGGTCCCCGCCGTCCAGTCGGGGAGCCGGTGGGCCAGTGCGTGCGGCATCTCCTCTGGCCCGTCGAGCAGCACGAGCAGCGGCCGTCCGGCCTCGCGGGCGAGGCGAGCGACCAGCCCGGGGGTGAGGAGTTCCATGTCGCCGCGCGCGCCCGAAGCGGCGCGGATGCGACCGGCCTGCCCGAGGGTGCGCGCGACGGCGTCGGCCACGGAGGTGTCGTCGGAGTGCAGATCCGCGCCGCGCAGCCACACGGTGGGTGCGGGTTCCGGTCCGCGGGCCCGCCGGGCGGCGAGCGCGGCCAGTTCGGTCGTACGGCCCGTTCCCGGCTCCCCGACGAGCCCCATCACGGGGGCGGTGAAGGAGGCGAACTCCCTTACGGTGTCCGGTCGTTCCACCGGATCCGGCCAGGCGCTCGGCCTTCCGACCGACCCCATGGTGGTGGCGGTGAGCTCCAGCACCGCCGCCAGGTTGAGGTCGTGCCCGTACCCGGGGACCGTCGCCGCGTTGCGCCGCAGCAGCTCGGCGAGCGGCCCGTCCGGCGGCCGGCCGGCGGCCCGCAGCGGCAGCGCGAACCCGGCCGCCCGGTGTCCGGATTGCGGGGCGGTGCCGAGGACGGCGAGCACCGCGCCGGTCGAGGAGTCGAGCACCGGTCCGCCCACGGCCTCGCCGCCCAGCCGCAGCGCGTCGCTGCCGTCCGTCCCGATCGCCAACTCCAGGGCGTCGCCGACCGGATGGAAACGATCGGTCGCGGTGTGCGTCACCTGGGCAGCGCCGAGCACGCGCGCCTCACGCCAGCCGCGAGCGGCGAGCCGTACGTACGTCCCCGCCTCGACCCGCTCCCGCGCGCTGATCGGAAGCGGCCGGATCCCGAGCCCCTCGGTGCGCACCAGCGCCAGGCCGGCCTCCGGCACGGGGACGACGGCGTCGGCCTCGGCGAGGAAGGTGCGGTCGCCGGGGGCGCGCAGCACCACCCGTACCAGCCCCTCCACCGCTTCATGGCTGGTCACGACCGTGCCGAGCTCGTCGGCGACGAACCCGGTCCCGCGCGGCCGCCCCGCCGGATCGCAGATGTGTACTAGCGCCAGGTCCCCGCGTCCCATGGTGTCGACGTTAGGTCGGCAGTGATCACCGGGAGAAGGAGGCGTACCGAAAGCGCCCCCTCAGTGCACCCGCGGTCACTCCGAGCGCCTGCCCGAAGGGGTGAATCGGGGGGCGGCGGCGGATAGACCTTCCTCCGGAGGGGGATCGTGGAACGGGCAGCGGCGCTGCCCGTTCCACGATGGGATCAACCCCGGGCAGGTGCGCTCAGCCGAAGACGGCGAGGCTCTTGGCCTTGCCCTTCTGCTCCTCCACCAACGCCAGGAAGCGCCCGTCGGGCCCGAAGGCCGCGACCGGCGCGGTGTCGAACGCCGGCATGTCCAGCCGTACGCCGTTGGTGAGCAGCTTGGCGCGCTTCTCGTCCACGTCCCAGCGGGGGAACGCGGCCGCTGCCGCCTCGGCGATCGGCATCACGGTCAGCTCCTCCTGGAGCTGCTCGAGCGTCTTCGCCGCGTCCAGCCCGTAAGGACCGACTCTGGTGCGGCGCAGCGCGGTCAAATGCCCGCCGACGCCGAGGTCTGCGCCGAGGTCACGGGCGAGGGCGCGGATGTACGTACCGGAGGTGCAGACCACCGACACGACCAGGTCTACGACCGGCGTGCCGCCGCCGGACCCCTCGGCCACCGTCTCCCGGACGTCGTACACCTGGAACGAGGAGACGGTCACCGGGCGGGCCGGGATCTCGAAGTCCTCGCCGCCGCGAACGCGCGCGTACGACCGCTTGCCGTCGATCTTGATGGCGCTGACCTTCGACGGCACCTGCATGATGTCGCCGGTCAGCTTGGCCACGCCCGCTTCGATGGCGTCCCGGGAAACGCCGGAGGCGTCCACGGACGACGTGATCTCGCCCTCCGCGTCGTCGGTGACGGTGTTCTGCCCCAGCCTGATGGTGCCGAGGTACTCCTTCTCCGTCAGCGCGAGGTGCCCGAGCAGTTTGGTGGCCTTCTCGACGCCCAGCACCAGCACTCCGGTGGCCATGGGGTCGAGCGTCCCCGCATGCCCGACGCGGCGGGTTCTGGCGATCCCGCGCATCTTGGCGACGACGTCGTGCGAAGTGAAGCCGGACGGCTTGTCGACGATGACAAGGCCGTCCTGTGGGCCCCTCCCGGCGGTGGCCGGGGGAGTTTTGTTCTGCTGTGTCATTCCGAGGCTTCGTCCTCGTCCTCGGGCTTGCGGTACGGGTCGGCCTCGCCGGCGTACGTGGCGCCAGAGGACGCTTGGCGCACCTTGGCGTCGGAGGCCCGCGCCTTGTCGAGGAGGTCCTCGATCGTCTTGGCGGTCTCCGGGAGCGCGTCCGCCACGAACGTCAGGGTCGGCGTGAACTTCGTCCCCGCCGCGGCGCCGACGGACGAGCGCAGGATGCCCTTGGCGCTCTCCAGCCCGGCTGCCGCGCTGGCCCGGTCCTCGTCGTCGCCGTAAACCGTGTAGAAGACCGTGGCCTCCCGCAGGTCACCGGTGACGCGGGTGTCCGTGATGGTCACGTGCGTACCCAGTCGAGGGTCCTTGATGCCGCGCTGCAGCTTCTCGGCGACCACCTCCCGGATGAGGTCCGCCAGCTTCTTCGCCCGCGCGTTGTCGGCCACTGGTCCTTCTCCTTCTCTGACTTGCTCATTCAGTCTTCGTCGCTGTGGAGCCTGCGTCTCACCGACAGCAGCTCCACGTCCGGCCGGGCGGCGACAAGGCGCTCGCACCGGTCGAGTACGTCTGTGAGGTGCCCCGTGTCCCCGGACACCACTGCCAGGCCGATCTCGGCCCTGCGGTGGAGGTCCTGTCCGCCCACTTCCGCCGCGCTCACCGCGTATTTGCGCTGGAGCTCGGCCACGATCGGGCGGACCACGGAGCGTTTCTCCTTCAACGACCGTACGTCGCCGAGGAGCAGATCGAAGGACAGTGTCCCCACATACATGTATGTCCGGATGTCCCGCCGGTACGGGTTAGAGGGTCCCTCCGTCACTTGGCAGGGACACAAGAACCGTACACGCAACGGCCGGGGCCGATCGACGGAAATACTCTCCGCCGACCGGCCCCGGACCACAGTGCTGCCTAGGGGGCTACGCCCCCGAGCGGCATCAGCCTCGCGGCTTCTCGCGCATCTCGTACGTCGCGATGACGTCGTCGATCTTGATGTCGTTGAAGTTTCCGAGGTTGATACCGCCCTCGAAGCCTTCGCGGATCTCGGTGACGTCGTCCTTGAAGCGGCGCAGACCCTCGATGTTGAGGCTCTCCGCGACGACCTTGCCGTCGCGGATGAGCCGGGCCTTGGTGTTGCGCTTGACCTCGCCGGAGCGGATGAGAACACCCGCGATGTTGCCCAGCTTGGACGAGCGGAAGACCTCGCGGATCTCCGCCGTGCCGAGCTCGACCTCTTCGTACTCCGGCTTGAGCATGCCCTTGAGGGCCGCCTCGATCTCCTCGATGGCCTGGTAGATCACCGAGTAGTACCGGACGTCGACGCCCTCGCGCTCCGCCATCTGCGCGGCACGGCCGGCCGCACGGACGTTGAAGCCGATGACGATGGCGTCGGAGCCCATCGCCAGGTCGATGTCGGACTCGGTGACCGCACCCACACCACGGTGGAGAACGCGGATCTCGACCTCTTCGCCGACGTCGAGCTGGAGCAGCGAGGACTCGAGAGCCTCCACCGAACCGGACGCGTCGCCCTTGATGATGATGTTGAGATCCTGCACAAGACCGGCCTTGAGCACCTTGTCGAGGTCCTCGAGGGACACCCGGCGGGTGCGCTTGGCGAAGGCGGCGTTGCGCTCACGCGCTGCGCGCTTCTCGGCGATCTGGCGGGCCGTACGGTCCTCGTCGACGACCAGGAAGTTGTCGCCGGCGCCGGGGACGTTGGTGAGACCCAGGACCAGGACGGGGGTCGACGGACCCGCTTCCTCGACGTTGTTGCCGTTGTCGTCGAGCATCGCCCGGACACGGCCGTACGCGTCACCGGCGACCATCGTGTCGCCGACGCGCAGCGTTCCGCGCTGGACGAGCACGGTGGCGACGGCGCCGCGGCCACGGTCGAGGTGGGCCTCGATCGCAATACCCTGTGCGTCCATCTCGGCGTTCGCCCGGAGGTCGAGCGAAGCGTCCGCGGTCAGGACCACGGCCTCCAGCAGGCTGTCGATGTGCAGACCCTGCTTGGCGGAGATGTCGACGAACATGGTGTCGCCGCCGTACTCCTCGGCCACCAGGCCGAACTCGGTCAGCTGACCGCGCACCTTGGTCGGGTCCGCGCCCTCGACGTCGATCTTGTTGACCGCGACCACGATCGGCACGTTGGCCGCCTTGGCGTGGTTCAGCGCTTCGATCGTCTGGGGCATCACACCGTCGTTCGCCGCCACCACGAGGATCGCGATGTCGGTGGACTTGGCACCACGGGCACGCATGGCGGTGAACGCCTCGTGACCCGGGGTGTCGATGAAGGTGATCTTGCGGTCTTCACCGTTGACCTCGGTGCCGACCTGGTACGCACCGATGTGCTGCGTAATACCGCCGGCCTCGCCCGCGATGACGTTCGTCTTGCGGATGGCGTCCAGCAGTCGGGTCTTACCGTGGTCGACGTGACCCATGACGGTCACGACCGGCGGACGGGAGACGAGCATTTCCTCGCCGCCCTCGTCCTCGCCGAACTCGATGTCGAAGGACTCGAGAAGCTCGCGGTCCTCCTCCTCCGGGCTGACGATCTGAACCGTGTAGTTCATCTCGTCGGCCAGCAGCTGCAGCGTCTCGTCGGAGACCGACTGCGTGGCCGTGACCATCTCGCCGAGGTTCATCATCACGGCGACGAGCGACGCCGGGTTGGCGTTGATCTTCTCCGCGAAGTCGGTGAGGGACGCACCGCGCGACAGGCGAACAGTCTCGCCGTTGCCGCGAGGCAGCATCACACCGCCGACCGACGGGGCCTGCATGGCCTCGTACTCCTGGCGCCTCTGCCGCTTCGACTTACGGCCACGACGCGCCGGGCCGCCGGGACGGCCGAAGGCGCCCTGCGTGCCACCACGGCCGCCGGGACCACCCGGACGACCGCCGAAGCCGGGACGGCCACCGCCGCCACCGAAGCCGCCGCCACCACCGGGGCCACCGCCACCGGGACGACCGGCGAAACCGCCGCCGCCACCACCGGGACGACCGCCACCGGGACCGGCGGGACGACCGGCGAAGCCGCCGCCGCCACCACCGGGACGACCGCCACCGGCGCCGCCGGGACGACCGCCGCCTCCACCAGCGGGACCACGGCCGCCGCCACCAGGACCGCCACCAGGACGGGGGCTGGCAGCGGGACGCTGCGGCATCATGCCCGGGTTCGGGCGGTTACCTGCGGGGGAGCCGCCAGGGCCTCCGGCAGAACGCGGCGCCTGCGGACGCGGCATGCCGCCGGGGCTCGGACGGGCGCCGCCGGGACCCTGAGGCCTCCCGGAGGGACCGGAGTGCGCGCCGCCGGGACCACCCTGCGGACGCGGGGCGCCGGGACGGTCCTGACCGCCGCCGGGGCGCGGAGCGCCACCCGGACGGGGCGCCTGCGGGCGCGCCATACCGGTGGAGCCACCCGAGGTGAAGGGGTTGTTGCCCGGACGGGGACCGGCCGGACGACCGCCGGGGCGCGGGGCGCCCTGACCGGCGGGACGCGCCGGACGCTCGCCACCACGGCCACCGTCACGGCCGCCGTCACGCTGACCGCCGGCCGGAGCCGGACGGGCAGAGCCACCGGCGGGACGGGGGCCGGGAGTGGCACCCGCGGGACGCGGGGCCTGCGGCGCGCTGGGCTGTGCCGGAGCCGGGGCCGAGAACTCGGCCGCGGGCACCGGAGCCGCCGGAGCGGGCTTGACCGGTGCGGGCTTGGGACCCGGACGCGGGCCGGCGGCAGCCGGGGACGCGGACGGGGTGCTGGGGGTGCTGCTCGCCGGAGCCTCGGCTGCGGCCGGCTTGGGGGCCGGGACGCCGGGCTTGGGGGCAGCGGGACGGGCCGACGACGCCGGTGAGGGCGCGGCAGGCTTGGCGGGCGCGGCCTTGCGGGGCGCGCCGGGCTTGGCAGCGGACTTGCCGGCGGTGCCGCCGGGTCCCTGCAAAGCGTCAGTCAATTTACGTACAACCGGCGCCTCGATCGTCGAGGACGCCGAACGGACGAATTCACCGAGTTCTTGGAGCTTGGCCATGACGACCTTGCTCTCCACGCCGAACTCCTTGGCGAGTTCGTATACCCGGACCTTAGCCACTTCGCTCCTTTTAGGTCCGGGTTACCGCCGGACCGTCGCTACTTCATGGGCGTACTCATCGCGTACTCATCGAGTGCTCATCGCAATCTCGACCTACTTCCAACTCGCGAGGTACCTGACCGCACGGGGACCCGTGCCGTTCTCTTCTTACTGTGCTGCCTGCTCGACATGCCGGCGTACTTCCGCGGTATCGAGCGGTCCCTGGACCCGGAAGGCCCGGGGAAACGCCCGGCGGCGGACCGCCAGGTCGAGACAGACCAAGGCGGGGTGTACATACGCACCCCGGCCGGGCAGCGTACCGCGATCATCGGGGACGCACTCGCCACCGATCACCACGATGCGCAGCAGATCGCTTTTGGCCGCTCGCTCCCGGCATCCCACACAGGTTCGCTCAGGGCATACGCGGGCATGCGTCCGGCCAGACACGTTCAGTCTACCTCCCCGTACCGACCTCACCCCTTTGGGGCAAAAATCGAACGGTTGTTGTCTTGATCTAGGTGAGGCCCGCCGTCGGTCCTCAGTCCTGGTGAGAGCCCCGGTCGGCGCCCGGCTCCTCGCTCTGCTCCGTGTCGGGGCGGATGTCGATGCGCCAGCCGGTGAGACGGGCCGCCAGCCGGGCGTTCTGCCCCTCCTTGCCGATCGCCAGCGACAGCTGGTAGTCGGGGACGGTCACCCGGGCGGACCGGGCTGCGAGATCCACGACCTCGACCTTGCTGACGCGGGCCGGCGAGAGGGCGTTGGCCACCATCTCGGCCGGGTCGTCCGACCAGTCCACGATGTCGATCTTCTCGCCGTGCAGCTCGGCCATGACATTGCGCACACGGCTGCCCATGGGGCCGATGCAGGCGCCCTTGGGGTTGAGGCCAGAGCGGGTCGAGCGTACGGCGATCTTCGTGCGATGGCCTGCCTCGCGGGCGATCGCCGCGATCTCGACGCTGCCGTCCGCGATCTCCGGGACCTCCAGCGCGAAGAGCTTCTTCACCAGGTTGGGGTGGGTGCGGGAGAGGGTCACGGACGGGCCGCGCACACCCTTGGCGACGCGCACAACGTACGTACGCAGGCGCAGGCCGTGGGTGTACTCCTCGCCCGGCACCTGCTCCTGCACCGGCAGGATCGCCTCGAGCTTGTCGTCCAGCCTGACCAGGACGTTCTTGGGGTCCTTGCCCTGCTGCACCATGCCGGCGACGACATCGCCCTCACGGCGGGCGTACTCACCGAAAGTGACGTCGTTCTCCGCGTCCCGCAGCCGCTGCTGGATGACCTGGCGTGCGGTGGTTGCCGCGATCCGGCCGAAGTCGGAGGGAGTGTCGTCGAACTCCTTGGGCTCCTGGCCCTCTTCCAGATCTGCCGGGTCCTCCTTCGCCCACACCGTCACATGGCCGGTGTCGCGGCTGAGCACGACGCGGGCGTGGCGGCGGCTGCCCTCGGTCCGGTGGTACGCGATGAGGAGGGCCGACTCGATCGCCTCGACCAGCAGGTCGAAGGGGATCTCCTTCTCTTGTGCCAAGCCCTTCAGGAGCTTTACGTCGATGTCCACGGCTACGCCTCCTCTTCCTTCTTGTCCTTGCGGTTGAACTCGAGCTCTACGCGGGCCTTGGCGATCTCGGCGAAGGCGACCCGGCGGGCGGTGGGCTTGCGCCCCTTCACGCCCGGCACCTCGAGATCGAGTCCGTCGTCGTCCACGGTGAGGATGCGGGCAACCAGCTCGCCGCCCTCGTGCAGCTGAAGCCTGGCCAGTCGGCCGACGGCGCGTACGTAGTGGCGGTGCTCGGTCAGCGGGCGGTCGGCGCCGGGCGAACTCACTTCGAGGACGTACTCGTCCTCGCCCATGGCGTCCGTCTCGTCCAGCTTCTGCGAGATCGCGCGGCTCAGCTCGGCACAGGCGTCCAGAGTGGCGCCCTCGTCGGAGTCCACGACGATCCTCAGCACACGGCGCCTGCCCGCCCGGGACACCTCGATCTCTTCCAGATCCAGGTCCGCGGCGCTGACGAGCGGTTCCAGCAGCCCGCGCAGCCTCTCGCTCTGGGTGGTGCTCATCCGGGTGACTCCTCGGCCGCGTGTGCTGTTGTGGGATCGTCTCGTGTCAGATCAAAGGGTATCCGGTCCCGGGGGGTGTTGCCGTCCACCTGGGCCGGACCCGCAGGTACGCTCGCCTGCGGCGATGATCAGTGCGAGGTCCGAGGAGACAGGCGTGGGGCGCACGGGGACGACACGCAGGCGTGCGCTCATGGTGACGGGTGCGGCCGCTGCCGCAGTGTTGACGGGCTGTTCGACCGAGGAGCCGGAACACCGGCGGACGTCCGGCTCGGCAGCGGACCCGGCTCTCGCGGAGGCGGCGCTGCGGCGTCGGCTGGCCGCGACGAGCGGGGCGCTGCGTGACCAGTACGACGCCGTCATCGCGCAACACCCGGCACTGGCTGGCAAGTTGACGACTCTGCGGGCTGCGGTGGCCGAGCATGTCACAGCGCTCGCGGGTCCTGCGGTCACCGCTCTGCCCGCGGTCGCTCCGCCGGCCGTTCCCGCCGATGCGGGGGCCGCGCTGAAGGCGCTGGCCACGGCGGAGCGGCGGATCTGCGACGCGCACTCCGCCTCCCTGGTCGACGCGGAGCCTGAGCTGGCCCGGCTGCTCGCGTCGGTCGCGGCGGCCGGCGCCACGCATGCGTACCTGCTGACGAAGAGGGACTCGTGATGAGCACGCTGGACGCGGTACAGGCCGCGCTCGCCGCGGAGCACGCGGCGGTGTACGGGTACGGGGTCGTCGGCGGCCGGATCTGCGACGACCGCGAGGGCGAGGCCACCGCGGCGTACGCCGCGCACCGGGCCCGGCGGGACGCGCTGGCGCGCACGGTGCGGGACCTGGGCGGGAAGCCCGTGGCGGCTGCGGCGGCGTACGCGCTGCCCTTCGCGGTGCCGGACGAGGCTGCTGCCGAGCGGCTCGCCGCGGTGCTGGAGGACCGGATCGCGGGCGTCTACTCCGATCTCGTACGGGCCGCGGAAGGGCCGCTGCGGCGGGAGGCTGCGGGCGCGCTCCGGGAGGCGGCCGTCCGTGCGGTGCGGTGGCGCGGCAGCGGCGTAGCCTTTCCTGGGCTCGCCGAGCGGACCCGGACCGGGAGTCGAGCGCGCTGAAGCGGAAAGGGAGCAACGGACGTATGGCTTTCGAACCGCCGCGGCGACTGGTCCAGGCACTGGGCGAGAGTGACGACTGGCTCGGGCGGCTGCCGAAGGCCGTCCAGGAAGCCGCGGACCGGTGGGAGCTGGACGTCGAGCGGGTGATGGCGCCGGGCGGCCGGAGCAGTCTGGTGGCGCTCGTACGGCAGCCGGACGGGACGTCGGCGGCGCTGAAGGTCGCCCCGCCGTCCGCCTCACCCGAGCTGGAGCGCGCGGCGCTGGAGCACTGGGGCGGCTGGGGCGCGGTCCGTCTGCTCGCCTCCTCGGACGGCGCGCTGCTGCTGGAACGGCTGCACCCGGAGGTGTCACTGCGGTCCCTGCCGGAGGCGAAGGCGCTCCTGGAGGCGGCGGGGACGGTGCGGCGACTGTGGGTCGAGCCGTCGGCGGACCACGGCTTCGAGACGGTGGCGGAACGGACGGCGCGGCAGGCGGACGCGATGCGGGCGTTCACGGAGCCGGGCACGGCTTCGCTGATCTCCGCGGCGTTGGCCGCCCGGGACGAGCTCGCCGCGCTCTCCCCCGAACTCCTGCTGCTGCACGGCAACTTCCGTCAGGGCAAAGTCCTGGCGGCCGACCGCACACCGTGGCTCGCGGTGGGCCCGGAGCCCCTGGTCGGCGAGCGCGCCTACGACCTGGCCCGCCTGGTCCGCGACCGCGTCGAGGACCTGATCGCCACGTCCGCGGGCGCGTCGGCGGCCCGCCGCCGGGTGAACAAGCTCGCGGACTCGCTGGAGGTGGACCGGGAGCGGTTGCGGGGGTGGACGCTGTTCCGTGCGGTGGAATCGGGCACGAGAGCGATGAGGGAGGGGCGGCGACGGGAGGGCGAGCTCGCGCTGGAGTTCGCGGGCTGGTTGTAGCCCGACCCCGCCCTCCCCCTACGGCCTGGCGGCCGTGGAAGGTGCCGGACGGGCTGAATGTGCGGCTGGGCGGCACATTCAGCCTCGCCGGCGATTGAGGCGCGGGGGTCCGGGGGCAGCGCCCCCGGGGGCCCGCCGCAGGCGTCACGCCCGCAGCCGCGCCACCGCCTCCGCCACGGACAGCTCCTCGCGCTCGCCCG
The DNA here is from genome assembly GCF_042888505.1 of Streptomyces sp. NPDC002870. NCBI lineage: Bacteria > Bacillati > Actinomycetota > Actinomycetes > Kitasatosporales > Streptomycetaceae > Streptomyces > Streptomyces sp. NPDC002870. The sequence continues at coordinate 34,193 of NZ_JBIAPW010000038.1, read as the reverse complement.
TGCGGCGGTCCTTCACTTCCACCACGCCTTCCGACGCGCGGCGGCCCGCCACCACGATCTTGGGGACGCCGATCAGCTCCGCGTCCGTGAACTTCACGCCCGGCGAGACCCCGGCCCGCTCGTCGACCAGCACCCGCAGGCCCGCCTCTGACAGCTGGTCCGCGACCTGAAGGGCCAGCTCCGTCTGGAGCGCCTTGCCCGCGGCCACCACGTGGACGTCCGCCGGGGCGATCTCACGCGGCCAGCACAGGCCCTTGTCGTCCGCCGTCTGCTCGGCCAGCGCCGCGACCGCGCGGGAGACGCCGATGCCGTACGAGCCCATGGTCACCCGGACCGGCTTGCCGTTCTGGCCGAGGACGTCGAGCTGGAACGCGTCCGCGAACTTGCGGCCCAGCTGGAAGATGTGGCCGATCTCGATCGCGCGGTCGAGCTTGAGGCCCGTGCCGCACTTCGGGCAGGGGTCGCCCTCTTGGACCACGACCACGTCGAGGTACTCGTCGACCTCGAAGTCCCGTCCGCACACCACATTGCGAGCGTGCTTGTCCGGCTTGTTCGCACCGGTCACCCACGCCGTGCCCGACGCCACCCGCGGGTCGGCGATGTAGCGGACCTTCTCCAGTCCCTGCGGGCCGACATAGCCGCGTACGAGATCGGGGCGGCCCGCGAAGTCCTCCGCCGTGACCAGCTCGACCTCCGCCGGCGAGAGGTGCTCCGCCAGCTTGCCCAGGTCCACCTCACGGTCGCCGGGCACGCCCACCGCCGTGATCTCGCCGTCCACCTTGACCAGCAGGTTCTTCAGCGTCGCCGACGCCGGCACGCCCAGGTGCGCGGCGAGCGTCTCGATGGTCGGGGTGTCGGGGGTGTCCAGCTCCTCGACCGGGCCGTGGGACGCGTCAGCCGCGACCGCGGTGAAGGTCACGGCCTCCGTGTTCGCCGCGTACTCACACGCCGGGCAGTCCACGAACGTGTCCTCGCCCGCCGGCGCGGGCGCCAGGAACTCCTCGGACGCCGAGCCGCCCATCGCGCCCGAGACCGCCGAGACGATGCGGTGATCGAGCCCGAGCCGCTCGAAGATGCGGATGTACGCGTCGCGGTGCAGCGCGTACGACTCGGCCAGACCCTCGTCCGTCGTGTCGAAGGAGTACGAGTCCTTCATCTGGAACTCGCGGCCGCGCAGCACACCCGCCCGCGGACGCGCCTCGTCCCGGTACTTCGTCTGGATCTGGTAGAGGATCACCGGCAGGTCCTTGTAGGACGTGCACTGGTCCTTGACGATCTGCGTGAAGATCTCTTCGTGGGTGGGGCCCAGGAGATAGTCCGCGCCCTTGCGGTCCTTGAGCCGGAACAGCAGGTCGCCGTACTCCTCGTACCGCCCGCTCGCCTCGTACGACTCCTTGGGCAGGAGGGCCGGCAGAAGCACCTCCTGGCCGCCGATCGCGTCCATCTCCTCGCGCACGACCCTGGTGATGTTCTCCAGGACCTTCTTGCCGAGCGGCAGCCAGCTCCAGATGCCGGCGGAGGTCCGCCGCACATAGCCGGCGCGCACCAGCAGCTTGTGATTGAGCGTCTCGGCGTCCGCCGGGTCGTCGCGCAGTGTCTTGACCATCAGACGGGACATGCGCTGGACCTGGGCCATGGGGAAATCTCCTGCGTCAAGAAAGGGTGATGGTCTGGAGGTTAACCGGGCGGCCCGGGCGGGCGGAAATCACTTCTCGCGCAGCAGCGGCAGCGGGGCGCCCATCACGGCGTACGGACTGGGCGCGCTGGGGAACATCACCTGGCGTGCGAGGTCCTGGTAGCCGAGCGTGCGGTACAGGCCGCGGGCCGGGCTCTCGACGTCGATCGCGGAGAGGATGGAGCGCGGCTGGTCGGCGTCGTCGGTGATCGTGGTGATCAGCGAGCGGCCGATGCCCCGCCCCTGGTAGTCGGGGTGGACATGCAGTTCGGTGATCACGAAGGAGTCGTCGAGCCAGCCGTCGTTGCCGGTGCGGCGCAGATAGGGCTCGACGACGGTGGACCACCAGTGGGTGCGGTCGTTCGGCATGCCGTAGACGAAGCCGACGAGGCGTCCCGACTCCGTCAGCGCGCCCAGCGCACGGGCGCCGGGATACATGAGATGGCGGTGGACGATATGGCGGCGCACCTCGATCTCGTCCTCGCTGAGCCCGAATGCGAGGGCCTGCACGGCGAGGGCTTCGTCGATCCGCGCGGCGAGATTGACCGGCCCGACCACAACGCCGGGCGTGTGGGATCCGTCGCCTGAGAGTGCTGCCATGCGCGAAACCCTACTTGCCGCCGCGCACGGTCAGAACAGCACGCTCATGAAGGCGCCGACCTCGCGGAAGCCGACCCGCCGGTAGGCCGCCCTGGCTGCGGTGTTGTAGTCGTTGACGTAGAGACTGGCGACCGGCGCGACGTCCTCGAGCGCGTAGCGCAGCACGGCTGCCATGCCGGTCTCGGACAGTCCGCGGCCGCGGAACTCCGGTGCGACCCAGACGCCTTGGATCTGACAGGCATGAGTGGTGGCCGCGCCGATCTCGGCCTTGAAGACGACCTTGCCGTCGTCGATACGGGCGAACGACCGTCCCGCGCCGATGAGTTCGGCCACCCGAGCCTGGTAGAGCAGCCCGCCGTCGCCGGCCGTCGGCGAGATGCCGACCTCCTCGGTGAACATGGCCACACAGGCCGGCATGATCACCTCCATCTCTTCCTTTCGGATGCGCCGGACGTGCGGGTCGGGCTCGATGGTGTCGGGGAGCTGTTCGGTGACCATGAGCGGCTGGCGGGAGCGGACATCCCTGGCCGGGCCCCAGGTCGGCTCGAGCAGACGCCACAGCTGGGTGGTGGACTCGGCCGGGCCGACGATCGAGGAACAGCGGCGGCCGGTCCTGCGCGCCCGGTCGGCGAAGGCACGCACAGCCTCGGCAGTGGCGCAGATGGGTACGAGATTGGCGCCGGAGTAGCAGAGCGAGCGCAGCCGCCCGTCCGCGTACCAGCCCCACATCTCGCCGCCCAGGCGCCAGGGGTCGAGTCCGGCGACCTGGACGCGGGACGTGACGAAGGCGTTCGCTACGGGCTCGCTCTCGAGGATGGCGAGCGCTGCGCCGAGGTCACTGGGTTCGAGGACCCGGGTGGTGGTCTGCGTCAACACGAGGGGCCCTCCATCACTCCTTGCGGGCAACGACAGGTGCCGCTCGGTCGGATAGCGTCGGCACGTGCCCTTGGGCACCGGTCAGGGCTTGACCGTCGCCTCACCGCGAGAAGCCCCTTGGGGCGGAGTCACACGGTCTGCTGATCTCCGCACTGTACCCGGAGATGCTGCGCAGCACCGCTCACGCAAGGGATCGGGCCCCGACTCCGGAGGGGGCCCGGTCCCTTGCCACGTGCAGGTCAGCTGACGGAGACCTCGGGCTCGCCCGAGACGATGCCGTCCCGCTCCATCTGCTCGGCGATCTTCAGCGCCTCTTCGATGAGGGTCTCGACGATCTTCGACTCGGGCACGGTCTTGATGACCTCACCCTTGACGAAGATCTGGCCCTTGCCGTTTCCGGAGGCAACGCCGAGGTCGGCCTCGCGGGCCTCGCCCGGGCCGTTGACGACGCAGCCCATGACGGCGACGCGCAGCGGCACCTCCATGCCTTCGAGACCGGCGCTGACCTGGTCGGCGAGCTTGTAGACATCGACCTGGGCGCGGCCGCAGGAGGGGCAGGAGACGATCTCCAGGCGGCGCTGCTTGAGGTTGAGGGACTCCAGGATCTGGATGCCGACCTTGACCTCTTCGGCGGGCGGGGCGGACAGGGAGACCCGGATGGTGTCGCCGATGCCCTCGCTGAGCAGCGCGCCGAAGGCGACGGCCGACTTGATGGTGCCCTGGAAGGCGGGTCCGGCCTCGGTGACGCCGAGGTGGAGGGGGTAGTCGCACTGGGCGGCCAGCTGCCGGTAGGCCTCGATCATCACGACCGGGTCGTTGTGCTTGACCGAGATCTTGATGTCGCGGAAGCCGTGCTCCTCGAAGAGCGACGCCTCCCACAGCGCGGACTCGACCAGCGCCTCGGGGGTCGCCTTGCCGTACTTGGCGAGCAGCCGGGCATCGAGCGAACCGGCATTGACGCCGATCCGGATCGGGGTGCCGGTCTCGCCGGCGGCGCGGGCGATCTCCTTGACCTTGTCGTCGAACTGCTTGATGTTGCCCGGGTTCACACGCACCGCCGCACACCCGGCGTCGATCGCCGCGAACACGTACTTCGGCTGGAAATGAATGTCCGCGATGACGGGGATCTGCGACTTGCGCGCGATGGTGGCGAGCGCGTCCGCATCGTCCTGGGTCGGACAGGCCACCCGTACGATCTGGCAGCCGGACGCCGTCAGTTCCGCGATCTGCTGCAGCGTCGCCCCGATGTCCGAGGTACGCGTGGTCGTCATCGACTGCACCGACACCGGGGCGTCCCCGCCGACGGCCACGGAACCGACCTGGATCTTGCGGCTGACCCTCCGGTCGGCGAGCTTGGTCGGAACGGACGGCATTCCGAGCGAAATTGCAGTCATCTGCTGTGCAACCCCAAGGTGTGGATCGTGGTCCCGAGATCGGCGGGCTCCAGCCATCGAGATTACGGCACTGAGGTTCGGTCCAGCACATCGCGCTGTCGAATCCACCCAAAGATGAACACAAAGGTGAACGCAGAGCTGAACGGCCGGACACACAGGGTGTCCGGCCGTCGCCACAGGGGTTTACTCAGCTGATCTTGACCGGGTTGACGATGTCGGCGACCAGCACGAGCAGGGTGAAGCAGATGAAGATTCCCGCCACGACGTAGGCGACCGGCATCAGTTTGGCCACATCGAAGGGACCGGGGTCGGGACGCCGGAACAGCTTGGCGATATTGCGGCGTACGGACTCCCACAGCGCCCCCGCGATGTGTCCGCCGTCCAGCGGCAGCAGCGGCAGCATGTTGAACAGGAACAGCGAGAGGTTGAAGCCCGCGAGCAGCATCATGAACCACGCGACGATGTTCTGCGTCGGGGCGTCCACGTTCATCAACTCGCCGCTGATCCGGGCCGCACCGACCACGCCGACCGGGGAGTCGTCCTTGCGCTCACCGTCGCTGAAGGCCGCGTTCCACAGGTCGGGGACCTTGGACGGCAGCGCGATGACCGACTCGGCGCCGTTCTGGATCATGTCGCCCATGCGCACCATGGAGTCGGTGAAGGAGAGCGGGAGGATCTCGGTCTGCGCGGCGAAGCCGAGATAGCCGGCCGGGACGAATTCGCCCGGGACGGCCTCTCCGTCCGCGTCCTTCTTGACCACCATGTTCCGGGCGAGGGTGGCCTTGAGTACCTGCTCCTTGCCGTCACGCTCGACGGTGATGGCCGCCGGGCCGATCGTCTCGCGGATGTGGTTCGACAGCTCGGACCAGTCGGTGACGGGCTCGCCGTTGAACGCGACGATCTTGTCGCCCTTCTGCAGGCCGGCGGCCTGGGCGGGCGAGACGGGGTCGCCCTTACGGCACGTGTCGCGGTTCTCGTTCTGCGAGATGACGCACTTCTGGACGCCTGCCACCTCGGTGGTCTGGGTCGGGAAGCCGAAGGACATCGCCACACCGAGGAAGATCGCGACGGCGAGGACCAGGTTCATGAAGGGTCCCGCGAACATCACGATCACGCGCTTCCACGGCTTGCGCGTGTAGAAGAGACGGTTCTCGTCGCCGGGCTTGAGCTCCTCGAAGGCGGCCGAGCGGGCGTCCTCGATCATCCCGCGCCAGGGCGAGGTGGACCGTGCCTCGATCCGCCCGTCCTCCCCCGGCGGAAACATCCCGATCATGCGGATGTAGCCGCCCATGGGGATGGCCTTGATGCCGTACTCCGTCTCGCCCTTGTGCCGGGACCAGAGGGTCGGGCCGAAGCCGACCATGTACTGGGGCACGCGGATGCCGAAGAGTTTGGCCGTCGAGAGGTGGCCGAGCTCGTGCCAGGCGATGGAGAACAGCAGTCCCACGGCGAACAGCGCTATGCCGAGGACCGTCAACAGAATCGTCATGCGCGAGCCTCCGCTGGCCGTGCTTCGCTGAATTTCTGTGCCATTTCACGGGCCCGGGCCCGGGCCCAGGTCTCCGCTTCCAGGACGTCCGCCACCGTGAGCGAGGTTCCCTTGGCGGGCACACCGTGCTCGGCGACGACTTCGGTGACCGTATCCATGATTCCGTTGAACGGCAGCCGCCCGGCGAGAAACGCGTCCACGCACTCCTCGTTCGCGGCATTGAACACCGCCGGAGCCGTCCCGCCCAGCTCCCCCACGTGCCGGGCGAGTCCCACCGAAGGGAAGGCCTCGGTGTCGAGCGGGAAGAACTCCCACGTCGAGGCCTTGGACCAGTCGAAGGCGGGGGCCGCGTCCAGAACCCGCTCGGGCCAGCCGATGCCGAGGGCGATCGGGCCGCGCATGTCCGGCGGGGTGGCCTGGGCGATGGTCGAGCCGTCCGTGAACTCCACCATGGAGTGAACGTACGACTGGGGGTGGACGACGACCTCGATACGGTCGAAGGGGATGTCGTAGAGCAGATGCGCCTCGATGACCTCGAGCCCCTTGTTGACCAGGGTCGCGGAGTTGATCGTGATCACCGGGCCCATCGCCCAGGTCGGGTGCGCGAGGGCGGCCTCGGGAGTGACGTCCGCCAGCTCCGCCTTCGTACGGCCGCGGAAGGGGCCGCCGGACGCGGTGACGACGAGCTTGCGTACGTCGGCTCTCGTCCCGGCCGCGAGGGCCTGGAAGAGGGCCGCGTGCTCGGAGTCGACCGGGATGATCTGGCCGGGCTCGGCGAGAGCCTTGACCAGCGGCCCGCCTACGATGAGCGACTCCTTGTTGGCGAGGGCGAGGGTCCGGCCGGCTTCGAGCGCGGCGAGGGTGGGGGCGAGCCCGATGGAGCCGGTGATGCCGTTGAGCACGGTGTGGCAGGCGGATGCGGCGAGCTGGGTGGCGGCGTCCGGCCCGGCCACAATCTCGGGCAGGGGCTCGGTGCCGAACTGCTCCGCGAGCGCCTCGCGCAGTGCGGGCACGACGTCCTCGCGGGCCACCGCGACCGTGTCGACCCGCAACTGCCGCGCCTGCTCGGCCAGGAGTCCGACGCGGCCGCCGGCGGCGGAGAGCGCGGTGACGCGGAAGCGGTCGGGGTTGCGCAGAACCAGGTCGATGGCCTGTGTGCCGATGGAACCGGTGGAGCCGAGGACGACGATGTCCCGCCGGCCTTCGGTCGCGTCGAAGACGATATGCGGGTCGGCGAGGGGGGATGGGCTGTCGCTCATGACCCCATTGTGGCCGCAAGCCCTGTCCGGCCGGACAGCGCGTCCCCGTGTACGCCCCTTCGTGCGCCCCCGTGCGCTTCCCCGCGCGCCGGACTTGCGGCTCCCTACGCGCCGGACTTGCGGCCCGCCTCGAACTTCTCCCACTGCGCCGTCATGACCTCCGCGGGCACCGCGCCGATGTCCTTGGTACCGAGGAAGTCGGCACGGAAGGAGAGCGTGGTGGAGCCGGAGCGGACGACGGTGAGGTACTCGTACAGCTTCAGCTTCCCCTTCACATCGAGGATGGTGAAGCGGTACGCCTTGGCCTCGTCCCCGAAGGCGGGCGCCTTGGCGGGCTCCACCTTGAGGTACTTCGCCTTCGCGATGGCGCGCTCCTCGACGAAGCCGCCGGTGCATTGGGTGCCGGCCGCGGCGAGGGCCTTCATGACGGCGGCGGCCTCGCCCTTCGCGTACGAGCGCAGTTGTACGGCGATGCCGATTCCGGCCATCTCGTCGGCGACGTCGAGCTCGCGGTTGACCTCGGCTGCGGGGTCGTGTGCGGTGGCGCCCTCGGCGAGGCTGACGAGGGGCTGGCAGACGGCGGGGGCGGCGGTGTAGTCCTCGCCGAGTGGAGCGCCGAGCGTGAACTCCGATGCGGTGTACGGGCCGATCTTCTCACCGTCGGTGAAGGAGACGGCCTTGAGCTGCGCCTCGGTCAGCGCCTCGGGGGCGGATGCGGATGCGGACGGCTTGTCGTCGGCCTCGCCGCCCTTGCTGCCGTTGCCGCCCTTGTCGCCGCTGCCTCCGCACGCGGCGACGCCGCTGAGCACGGCCCCGACGAACACGGCGGCCAGCGCACGCCGCCGGCCGCTCTGATTCCCCACCCCGAACATCCCAGCCCCGTTTCCGTGTTGACCGTGATCAGACGGTACCGGACCTGCTGCTCCGCCGGCCGGGCAAGGGCGTCGATGCCACAGCCGCCGCCGATCCGGGTGTCGGCGGCGGCCTCCCTCAGGACTGCGGTCAGGACTGCCGGGTCAGGACTGCCGGTACCGCCTCATCGGATCGGGCGGTGCACGTTGTCCCGTTGGGCCGGGCCCGGGGTCGCGTCCGCGATCCAGGGGCCTTCGCCGCTCGGGTCGATGATGCCCTGCTCCAGCCAGGTGTACGTACCCGACAGAACGCCGTCCACGACCTTGCGGTCGAGGTCGTCGGTGTTGGACCACAGGCGGGTGAAGAGCTCTTCGACGCGAATGCGGGACTGGCGGCAGAAGACGTCGGCCAGTTGGTACGCCTCGCGGCCGTGCTCACCGGTGGTGCGCAGCAGTTCCGCGCGTACGCAGGTCGCGCTCATCGCGAACAGTTCCGCGCCGATGTCGACGATCCGGCCGAGGAAGCCCTGCTTGGTCTCCATCCGGCCCTGCCAGCGGGACATCGCGTAGAAGGTGGAGCGCGCGAGTTTGCGGGCGGAGCGCTCGACGTAGCGCAGATGTCCGGAGAGGTCCGGAAGCCCGGCCGGGTGGAACTCGTTGTACGTACGCGGGAGTTGACCCGGTCCCGTGACCAGCTTGGGGAGCCAGCGCGCGTAGAAGGCCGCGGCGTTCGCGCCCGCCTTCGCCTTGGCGGACAGGGGCTTGTCGGGGTCGATGATGTCGCCGGCCACGGCGAGGTGAGCGTCGACGGCCTCGCGGGCGATCAGCAGATGCATGATCTCGGTCGAGCCCTCGAAGATGCGGTTGATGCGCATGTCGCGCAGCATCTGCTCGGCGGGAACGGCCCGTTCACCGCGCGCCGCCAGCGAGTCCGCCGTCTCGAAGCCGCGCCCGCCACGGATCTGGACCAGCTCGTCGGCCATCTGCCAGCCCATTTCGGAGCCGTAGAGCTTGGCGAGCGCCGCTTCGATGCGGATGTCGTTGCGGTCCTCGTCGGCCATCTGCGAGGAGAGGTCGACGACCGCTTCGAGGGCGAAGGTGGTCGCGGCGATGAAGGAGATCTTGGCGCCCACGGCCTCGTGCTGCGCGACCGGCTTGCCCCACTGCTCCCGGGCGGCCGACCACTCGCGGGCGATCTTCAGGCACCACTTCCCGGCGCCGACGCACATCGCGGGCAGCGAGAGCCGGCCGGTGTTGAGGGTGGTGAGGGCGATCTTGAGGCCGGCGCCCTCGGGGCCGATGCGGTTCGCGGCGGGGACGCGCACCTGGTGGAAGCGGGTGACGCCGTTCTCGAGGCCACGCAGGCCCATGAACGCGTTGCGGTTCTCGACGGTGATGCCCTCGCTCGCGGCCTCGACGACGAAGGCGGTGATGCCGCCCTTGCGGCCCTCGCCCTTGGGGACGCGGGCCATGACGACGAGGAGGTCGGCGACGACGCCGTTGGTCGTCCAGAGCTTGACGCCGTCGAGGATGTACGAATCGCCGTCCGGAACGGCCGTGGTGGCGAGGCGGGCCGGGTCGGAGCCGACGTCCGGCTCGGTGAGCAGGAAGGCGGAGATGTCGGTACGGGCGAGGCGCGGCAGGAACGTGTCCTTCTGCTCCTGCGTGCCGAAAATCTTCAGCGGCTGCGGTACGCCGATCGACTGATGCGCGGAGAGCAGGGCGCCCAGCGCCGGGTTCACCGAGCCGACCAGAGCCAGCGCCTTGTTGTAGTACACCTGGGTGAGGCCGAGGCCGCCGTACTTGATGTCGATCTTCATCCCGAGTGCGCCGAGCTCCTTGAGCCCGTTCATCACCTCGTCGGGGATCTTTGCCTCGCGCTCGATGAGCGCTCCGTCGATCCTCGTCTCGCAGAAATCGCGGAGTTTCGTCAGGAACTCCTCGCCCCGCCGGGTGTCCTCACCGGCGGGCATCGGATGCGGATGGATCAGATCGAGGCGGAAGCGGCCCAGGAACAGCTCCTTGGCGAAGCTTGGCTTGCGCCAGTCCTGTTCGCGCGCGGCCTCGGCGACCTGTCGTGCTTCGCGCTCACTGACCTTCGGTGGCTGGGTCTTCTGGAGTGGAGCGGACATGAGGCTCACCTCGCCGCGAGTCGGGGAATTCCGGGGCTTCGGCCGCGGCGCAGGGGCGCGCCGTACCAACCGGTGCTACTCGTCCGTAGTACCCGATTCCTGCCGTGTCCACCAGTCTCCGTACGGCACTGGAGGTACGCCGACGGAGCGACGGCAACGGCCGGAGCCCCCGCACAGTGGGCTCCGGCCGTCGTCCGTGACGTACGGGCGTTACAGCGCCAGACCGGTGAGGACCAGCACGCGCTCGTATGTGTAGTCGTCCATCGCGTAGCGCACGCCCTCGCGGCCCACGCCGGACTGCTTGGCGCCGCCGTAGGGCATCTGGTCCGCGCGGTACGACGGCACGTCGCCGATGATCACGCCGCCGACCTCGAGGGCCCGGTGGGCACGGAAGGCGGTCTGCACGTCATGCGTGAACACCCCTGCCTGCAGGCCGTACTTGGAGTCGTTGACGGCGGCGAAGGCCTCGGCCTCGCCGTCGACCTTCCTGACCGTGAGGACGGGTCCGAAGACCTCCTCGCAGGCGATGGTGGAGTCCGCGGGGACGTCGGTGAGGACGGTGGGCGCGTAGGAGGCGCCCTCGCGCTTGCCGCCGGCCAGCAGCTTCGCGCCCGCCTGGACCGCCTCGTCCACCCAGGTCTCGACGCGCTTGGCGGCGTCCTCGCTGACCAGCGGGCCGACGTCGGTGGCGGAGTCGGACGGGTCGCCGGTGACCTGGGCCTCGACGGCCGCGACGATCTTCGGCAGCAGACGGTCGTAGACCGTGGCGTCGGCGATCACGCGCTGCACGGAAATACAGGACTGGCCGCCCTGGTAGTTGGAGAAGGTGGCGATACGGGTCGCCGCCCAGTCCAGGTCCTGCTCGGATGCGAAGTCCCCGAGGACGACGGCCGCGCCGTTGCCGCCCAGCTCCAGGGTGCAGTGCTTGCGCGGCACGGAGTCCATGATCGCGTAGCCGACTTTGTCGGAGCCGGTGAAGGAGATCACCGGCAGGCGCTCGTCCTGCACGAGGGCGGGCATCTTGTCGTTCGGGACCGGGAGCACCGACCAGGAGCCCGCGGGGAGCTCGGTCTCGGCCAGCAGCTCGCCGATGATCAGCCCGGACAGCGGGGTCGCCGGGGCGGGCTTGAGGATGATCGGCGTGCCGACCGCGATCGCCGGGGCGATCTTGTGGGCGCAGAGATTCAGCGGGAAGTTGAACGGCGCGATGCCGAGGACGGCGCCCTTGGGGAAGCGGCGGGTCAGCGCGAGCCGGCCGACTCCGCCGGCGTCGGTGTCCAGACGCTGGGCCTCGCCACCGTTGAAGCGGCGGGCCTCCTCGGCGGCGAAGCGGAATACGGAGACGGCACGGCCGACCTCGCCGCGGGCCCACTTGAGGGGCTTGCCGTTCTCGGCGGAGATCAGCTGGGCGATCTCCTCGGTGCGCTCGACGAGACGGCGCGAGACATGGTCGAGGGCGGCGGCGCGCACGTGGGCCGGGGTGGCCGCGAACTCGTCCCGCACGGCGTGTGCGGCGGCGACGGCGGCCTCGACCTGGGCGTCGGTCGGAACGGAGACCTGACCGACGAGACGTCCGTCCCAGGGGGAGGTGACGTCGAGGGTTGCCTCACCGGTGGCCTGGCGGCCGGCGAGCCAGAAGGCGTGGGTGGAAGTCATGTTCGGGTCCCGGCCCTTCCGAGGTAGTGGGGTTGTCTCCGCCCCACGGTAGGACCGTGGGGGCGGATGGTCGTTTGTCCGGCGTGGAGTGTGGGGGCCTGCGGGCACGCCGAATTGGCGGGGAGGGGTTCTTTTTGGGGCGCGGGCCCTGCCCGGCGAGCCGGGGGGCGAGCTCGCCCGCGCGGTGTGGGGCCCGCAGGGGCTGGTTCGCCGCGAGTCGCGGGCGTCCGCCGGGCTGCTTCGCTCGCCCGGGGCGAGCGTCCGGAGCTGGGCCGGGGGCGCTACTCGGGCGTCGCCGCCGATGTCGTCTTCAAGGCCAGCCACAGCTCCATACGCACATCCGGGTCGTCCAGCGAGCGGCCCAGGATCTCCTCGACCCTGCGCATCCGGTAGCGCAGCGTATGGCGGTGTACGCCCAGGTCGGCGGCCGCCGCGTCCCACTGGCCGTGGCGCGAGAGCCAGGCGCGCAGCGAGGCGACCAGGTCGCCGCGGCCGGTCGCGTCGTGTTCGTACAGCGCGCGCAGCATGCCGTCGGCGAAGGCGCGCACCGCGTCGTCGGCGAGCAGCGGGAGCACAGAACCGGCGGCGAGTTCCTCGTGCTCGACGAGGGCGCGGCCGCGCCGCCGGGCGACCGAGAGCGCCTGTTCGGCCTGTTTGTACGCGCCCGCGGCGGCTATCGGCCCGGTCGGGGCGGACAGCCCGACGACCACCTCTGCGTCCTCGGCCTCTTTGTCCGCGTACGCCGCGGTGCAGGCGGCGACGACCGCACCGCCGTCCGCGGCCAGCACCATGAGCCGGTCGTCCATGTCCGGCACGTCGAGCAGCGGCTCCCCAGCCCTGGCCGCCGCGGCCTCCAACGATTCGGCGAATGCCTGGAGCGGGTGCTCGGCGGCCGGGTCCGGCTCTCCCGCGGGCTCGGCGATCAGCAGCCGGAAGGGGGCGTCGAGCAGCCCGCCGTACAGATCCCCGGCGACCGCGCGCGCATGGTCCTGCTGGCCGGACAGCAGCATGCGCAGCACCGCCGCGCCGAGCCGCTGTTCCGCCTCCTGGAGGGCGCGGGAGCGCTCCGTGGTGAGGGTCAGCAGGGCGACCGCGGAGTGCACGGCGTACCGCTCGGCGGTGCCGAGCGGCGCTCCGGTGCCGACGGCCAGCGCGCCGCGCACCCGCCGTCCGGAACCCAGTGACTGCAGTTCGACCCGGTCGTCGCCGGTGTCGCCGACCACCGCGCTCGCGGGCGCCGACCGCTCGCGCAGCCGCTCCACGTCGGCGGTGAGCCGGGCGGCCCGGCGCGCGGCCCATTCGGGCGCTGCCGCGACGACGGCACCGGAGGCGTCGTACAGCGCGGCCCAGCCGTCGACATGCGCGGCGAGCCGGGCGACCACCCCGCCGGGACCCTCGGCGAGCGCGGCCCGCGTCAGTTCCCGCTGCGCCTCGAAACCGGCCGTGACCGCGCGGTACTGGTCGGCGGCGATCGCGGCGGAGACGGCCTTGCTGATGGCGAGGAAGGGAGTTCTGCGGGGAACGGCGAGGAGCGGAAGGTCCTCCTCCTTCGCCGCCTCGACGAGCGCGTCCGGGATGTCGTCGTAGTAGACGCCGACCGCGAAGCCGAGCCCGACGACGCCCGCGCCCACCAGCCTGCGCACATAGCGGCGCATCGCCTCGCGGTCCTCGGCGTCCAGGGTCATCGCCGTGACGAGCAGCAGCTCGCCGCCCTCCATGTACGGCACGGGGTCGGCGAGTTCGCTGACATGCGCCCAGCGCACGGGCGTCTCGAGGCGGTCCTCCCCGGCGCGCACGGTGAGTTTGAGCGCCGAGTGCTGGACGAGCGAGGCGAGCGTGGGCGGCATGGGACCTCGAGCCCTTCAAAACAGACGTGCAGAGGTGCAGATGATTTCGCCGTCCCGTATGAACGGCGTACATCGATTCTGCCAGGGCGTAGCAGTGCGCCGCTCGGGTCAGGTCCTCAGATCCACCAGAAGGGGCGGCGCGTGCTCGCCACGCACGGTCGTCAGCGAGAGCACCGCATGCCCGGCGGGCACGGCGTGCGCGAGGTCGGACGCCGACCAGCGGGCACGCTCGACCTCCCGCACCGTGATCGCCTCTGCGGTGGCCGCCTTACCGGTGACCAGGCGTCGCATCATGTGCAGCGCCTTGGTGAGGGGCTCGTCGGAGATGATCTGCCGGTTGGTGACGTCCCGGGTCTGCACCCATTCGGTGCCCCAGGTCTCGGCGAACCGGCCGCCGTCCCAGGGCGCGAGCCCGGCGAACGCCATCCGGCAGCCGACCGCGCCGAGCAGCGGGCCGCGCAGCGGCTCGGGCACGTCCTCCAGGGTGCGCAGCGCGAAGACCACGCCGGCGTTGGCGGAGCGCAGCCGCTGCACCGCACGCACCGAGTCGGCCGTCACGGTGTACGTCGCGTCGTCCAGGACGAGAGCGGCGAACAGCGACCGGTCGGAGCGGGTCAGCGCAGCCTCGGTGAACTGGGCGAGGACCAGGCGCGCGATGATCCGCGAGGCCTCGGCGTGGCCGCGCTCCGGCAGGTCGACGCGGACGCGCAGCGGGTGCTCGATGGCACGCAGGGAGAACTGCCGACCGCCGCCGTCGGTGCGGAAGAAGTGCGCGAACGCGGGCCGGTCAAGGAAGGAAATCCGCTCGGCGAGCAGTACGCCGATGTCGTCGGCGCGGGCCGACTGCCGCTCCCTGGCGTCCAGTTCACGCAACTGGGCGGCGGCGCCAGGGTCGGCTGCGGCCTCCAGGGCGGTGCGCAGCGCACCGACCGCGGCGGGCGCGCCGCCGAGCAGCTCACGCAGCTCCGGTACGGCCGGGAAGTGCCCGTGGACGCACTGGTAGGGCCCGATCAGCTGGGCCAGCGCGGTGGCGGCGCGCCTGCTGTCACCGCCGGGGAGGGTGGCGGCGAGATCCCCGACGAGCGCCTCGGCGAGCATTCGGGCTGCCTCGTCGGGGTCCTCGGCGCCGCCGTAGAGGTCGAGGTCATGGGTGGAGCCGGGGCGTCCGACGCCGATGACGAGGTCGAAGGCGTCGTCGGGGGCGAGGCTGGTGCCGTACGCCGTGACGGCGACGACGGCCGCGCGGTTGGCGAGCGCGAGCAAGCACATCGACTCGACTACGGGTCGCACAAGACGCACGCTCTTGCCGGACCCGGAGGGCCCGACGGCGAGCAGCGAGGTGCCGAGGAGGGCGGGTTCGAGGGCGACGCCGGTGGTGCGGCGGGCGTAGGGGTTGCGTGGGTCGTCGACGGCGGTGCCGATCTTGACCTGGGCGGTGGCCAGATCGTGGGTGGCGGTGCGGACGGGCAGGTCACGTACGCCGGAAGGGTGGGCGCAGGCGGCCGGGCCGTGCTTGCGCACGGTGTCGGTGAAGGCGGCGAGCCGCTCGGGCCGGGCGTGGACGCCCTGCCAGGCGCGCCGGATCCGCGCGTAGTCGACATCGCCGAGCGCGCCGGAGCGGGTGGCTTCGGCGAGGCTCTGCGCCGCGTCCACGAGACCCGCGGAGCGCAGCTCGGGCCAGTCGGCGGGGTCGGCCTCCGGGGGCGGCGGCGGGGCGGTGACCTGCTTGTCTGTGCGGCGCACATAGCGGTGCCAGATCTCCGGTACGTGGCCGATCCGGGCGAAGAACACCAGCAGGCCGCCGCCGACGACCGCGTAGTAGATGTAGCTTGCGGTCGCCCAGGTGGGCGGGTCGGAACGCCAGGAGTCGGGGGTCAGGACCAGCAGCGGCCAGATCCAGTAGCGGCCGAGATAGCCGTTCCACAGGAGGGACCACAGCAGCCAGCCGCTGAGCAGCGCGATGACGGCGCCGGCGAAGAGGCGGCGGGCCGGGACGAGCTCGGGCTCCTCCGCGGCGCGGGCGCGATGCCCGAGCCGCCAGATGCCGGGGTCGGCGGCCGGGCGCGGGGTGCGCAGCCAGTCGACGACGGCGGGGCGGGTGGTGGGCGCGTGGCCGGGGACGGCGGGAATCCCCGGGACGACCGGTGGCCTCGCCGGCCGTGGCACCGGGTTGGACCGCGTGCCGCGTGCGTCGAATGTGCCTTCGGAATCCATGAACTGCTGCCCCCTGACCAGCCAGGCCCGCTCTGTGCATCCGTCAATCTAGTGCCCCTGCCGGGGTAGTTCACCGATTCACCTCGCCCCGGCGGCCCGCCAGTGCCTGCTGCCCCGCTTCTCAGCCGGGGGTCCAGGGGTCCCTCGTGTAGACGCAGCCCCGGTCCCGGCGCGGTCGCCGCACCCCACGGCTGTCCCGGCGCCAGGCTCCGGCCCGCTCCGCCCGGCAACCCCCCCCCGGCCGCCCACCCGCCTATGTCCGGCGCGGACAACGACACACCCCCAACACTCCCGAACGGCGCATGCCCGCCCCCCTCTCCCGCGCCTAGCCTGCGGAGAAAGAGAAATAGCGTCCGGAACACCCCCAGGAGCCCCTCATGACCGCAATCCCGCAGGAGCGCCGCGTCGTCACCGCCATCCCCGGCCCGAAGTCGATCGAGCTGCAGGCCCGCCGTACCGCCGCGGTCGCCGGCGGTGTGGGGTCCGTCCTGCCCGTGTTCACCGCGCGCGCCGGCGGCGGTGTCATCGAGGACGTGGACGGCAACCGCCTCATCGACTTCGGCTCCGGCATCGCCGTGACCTCCGTCGGCGCCTCCGCCGAGGCCGTCGTACGCCGCGCGTCCGCGCAGCTCGCCGACTTCACCCACACCTGTTTCATGGTCACGCCCTACGAGGGGTACGTCGAGGTCGCCGAGGCGCTCGCCGAGCTGACGCCCGGCGACCACGCGAAGAAGTCCGCGCTGTTCAACTCCGGCGCCGAGGCCGTAGAGAACGCCGTGAAGATCGCCCGCTCCTACACCAAGCGCCAGGCCGTCGTCGTCTTCGACCACGGCTACCACGGCCGGACCAACCTCACGATGGCGCTGACCGCCAAGAACATGCCGTACAAGCAGGGCTTCGGGCCGTTCGCGCCCGAGGTCTACCGGGTGCCCGTGGCGTACGGCTACCGCTGGCCGACCGGTGCCGAGAACGCCGGCGCCGAGGCGTCCGCGCAGGCCATCGACATGATCAACAAGCAGATCGGCGCTGAGAACGTCGCCGCGATCATCATCGAGCCGGTCCTCGGCGAGGGCGGCTTCATCGAGCCGGCCAAGGGCTTCCTGCCCGCGATCTCGCAGTTCGCGAAGGACAACGGGATCGTGTTCGTCGCGGACGAGATCCAGTCCGGCTTCTGCCGCACCGGTCAGTGGTTCGCCTGCGAGGACGAGGGCATCGTCCCGGACCTGATCACCACCGCCAAGGGAATCGCGGGCGGTCTGCCGCTCGCCGCCGTGACCGGCCGCGCCGAGATCATGGACGCCCCGCACGCGGGCGGCCTCGGCGGCACCTACGGCGGAAACCCGGTGGCCTGCGCCGGCGCGCTCGGCGCCATCGAGACCATGAAGGAGCTCGACCTCAACGGCAGGGCCAAGCGCATCGAGGGGGTCATGAAGGCCCGCCTCACCGCGATGGCCGAGAAGTTCGACATCATCGGCGACATCCGCGGCCGCGGCGCGATGATCGCGATCGAGCTGGTCAAGGACCGCGACTCCAAGGAGCCGGACCCGGCCGCCACCGCCGCGCTCGCCAAGGCCTGCCACGCCGAGGGTCTGCTCGTCCTCACCTGCGGCACGTACGGCAATGTGCTGCGTTTCCTGCCCCCCCTGGTGATCGGCGAGGACCTGCTCAACGAGGGTCTGGACATCCTCGAGCAGGCCTTCGCAGGCGTGTGACCAAGTGGAACAGTCAGGGCCTGTGAAGAAGCTGTGGGGGGCCGATGGCGGGATGGAGATCCACCTGTCGGTCCCCCCGGCCCCTGACGTACGGTTCCTGCAGATGAGAGAAACACCCCGCTCGCAGGGGACTGCGAGCGACACCTCGGCGGAGCCTCCCCAGCCCCGCCCTGGTCGTGCCCTCGCGCACACCACTGGAGCTTCCGGCTCCGGAACTCCTCACCGATCGGATGGTCGCCCGCCCCAAACCCCCCGGGGCGCGCGGCAACCCGGTCCGGCCGGCCCCCTCGGAACTACCCCCCCTGTTCCGAGGCGGCCGGCTTCTCTTCTTTCCGTCTCGCTTGTGGCGCTGTGCGCCGTCGTCTTCGCGCTGATCACCTGGCAGGTGGCCGCGGCCGGGCCGTTGCGGTCCCTGGACGAACGCGTCGAGCTCGGGATCGTCGGCCGCGGACCCTGGACGCTGACCGGTCTGCTGGCCGACCTCGGCAGCATGGGGGTCGCGCTCCCCGTCCTGGGCGCGGCCATCGCGTACGCGGTGTGTCGCGGCCGGCGGGCCGAGGCGCTCTACGCCGCGCTCGCCATGGCGGCCGTTCCCGCGCTCGTCGTGCCCCTGAAAGCCCTGGTCGACCGCCAGGGCCCGCTCACCGAGGCGACCGGCTTCTACCCTTCCGGCCATACGGCCACCGCGATGGTGGCCTACTGCGGCGCGGCGATGCTCATCACTCCGTATCTCAGGCGCAGATGGGCGATGCCCGTCGCCCTGGTGCTGACCCTGGCGACGGGCATCGGACTCGTCCTGCACGGCTACCACTGGCCGCTGGACGTCATCGGCAGCTGGTTCCTGTGCGGAATGCTGCTGGCCGTCAGCTCCATCCGTAGGCGTCGAAGTTCTTCGAGAACTCCCACTGGTTGAATCGGTCCCAGTTGATCGACCAGGTCATCAGGCCGCGCATGGACGGCCAGGTGCCATGGGTCTGGTACGAGCCGCAACTCACCTTCTTCGTCAGACAGTCCAGCGCCTTGTTCACCTCCGCCGGCGTGGTGTGGCCGTTGCCCGCCTGGGTGGATGCGGGGAGGCCGATGGCGACCTGTTCGGGGCGCAGGGCGGGGAAGACCTTGGTGGTGTCGCCGGCGACCGGGAAGCCGGTCAGCAGCATGTCGGTCATGGCGATGTGGAAGTCCGCGCCGCCCATGGAGTGGTACTGGTTGTCCAGGCCCATGATCGAGCCCGAGTTGTAGTCCTGGACGTGCAGCAGGGTGAGGTCGTCGCGCAGGGCGTGGATGACGGGGAGGTACGCCCCGGCCCGCGGGTCCTGGCCGCCCCAGGGGCCCGAGCCGTAGTACTGGTAGCCGAGCTGCACGAAGAACGTCTCCGGGGCCATGGTGAGCACGAAGTCCGAGCCGTACTTCGCTTTGAGGGTCTTGAGCCCCGAGATCAGGTTGACGATCACCGGTGAGGTCGGGGAGCGGAAGTCCGTGTCGCCGGTGTTCAGGGAGAGCGAGTGGCCCTCGAAGTCGATGTCCAGGCCGTCCAGCCCGTACTCGTCGATGATCTTGGAGACCGAGGAGACGAAGGTGTCCCGGGCGGCCGTGGTGGAGAGCTGGACCTGGCCGTTGGCGCCGCCGATGGAGATCAGGACCTTCTTGCCGGCCGCCTGCTTGGCCTTGATGGCGGCCTTGAAGTCGGCGATCGATTCGACGTTCGGGCACTCGGACGCCGGGCAGAGGCTGAAGCGGATGTCGCCGGAGGTGACCGAGGTCGGTTCGCCGAAGGCGAGGTTGATGACGTCCCAGGAGTCGGGGACGTCGGCCATGCGCGTGTAGCCGGAGCCATTGGCGAAGCTGGCGTGCAGATAGCCGACGAGGGCGTGGGCGGGCAGGTCGCCGCCGCTGCCTCCGCCGCCCGAGGTGGTGGTCGCGGTGACCGCCGCCGACTTCGCGGACTCGCCGGCCGTGTTGGCCGCAGAGACCTGGAAGCTGTACGAGGTGGAGGGGGCCAGTGCGGTGACGGTGGCCGAAGTCCCGCTCACCGTTTGGACCTTGGCGCCGCCCCGGTAGACGTGATAGCTGGTGGCGCCGGAGGACGCGGACCAGCTGAGCGGGACCGAGGTGGAGCCGGGGGAACCCGCTGTGAGGCCGGTGGGGGCGGCCGGGATCTGGACCGGGTCGCCGCCGGGGCCCAGCAGGGAGAGATCGTCGGCGTAGTAGGCGGGGGTGCCGTACCAGCCGTGGGTGTAGATCGTCACCGAGGTGGTGGCCGCGCCGGTGCGGAAGGTCGTGGTGAGCCTCTGCCAGCTCGGCGCGGACGCCGTCCAGGTGGAGACGTCGGTGGTGCCGGTGCCCGATGCGCCCAGGTAGACGTAGCTGCCCTGGACCCAGCCGCTCAGCGTGTAGTCGGAGTTGGGCTTGACCGTGACGCTCTGGCTGCACTTGGCGTTGTCGCTGCCCGCGGGCGTTGCCTTGAGCGCGGAACTTCCGCCGTGGGCAGGTGAGTTGACGACGACGCCGCTGCCGGCCGTGCAGCTCCAGCCGTCGAGGCCCGCCTCGAAGCCACCGTTGCGCGCGAGTTCGGTGTCGGCAGCTCCGGCGGAGGTCGCCGTGGCGACGAGTCCGCTGATGGCGAGGGCGGCCGCCGACAGGGCGGCCAAAAGTCTGGTGCGGTCCACAACTGCCTCCGGACATGGGGGGATTCAAGTGGGAGCGCGCACAACATGGTCCAGACCAATGCCGTTGTCAAGACCTCTGGCAGCGCGCGGGCCGCCTCCGTACCCGCCGCCGCGCCGCCTCAGTACCCGCCGCCGGGGCCGCCTCCGTACCCGTCGCCGCGCCCCGGTCGCCTCAGTACCCGCCGTCGCGCGCGAGGCCCGCCGCCGCCTCGTGCATCGCGAGCTCCAGCAGCAGCGGATCGGTGAGCGTGCCGGAGCCGTCGGGCGCGATCAGCCAGCGCACACCTTCGCCCGCCCGCCCCGGATACGGGACGACGATCCAGTTCCCCACGCCCACGCCGCGTACGCCCGTACCGACCCAGCACCCGGCCGTGCCCGGCGGTACGAAGAAGCCCATGCGCGCGTCGTCGAAGTCGGCGAGGACCGGTCCCGGCCGGTCCACCAGCCGGGACAGTACGTCGAGCGTCGGAGAGCCCAGCTCGGCCTTGAGGATCAGCACGTCCCAGCGCCGGCCGGCGGGCAGCAGGGCGACCCCGAGGGGGTTGCGCTCCCATTCCCACCGGCAGGCGTCCGGGTCGGGCGCCACCGATGCCAGCCACTCCACCGCGGTCCTGGCCCCCGAACCAGTCAATTGCCCGGCCTCCATTCCGTGTTCGCAGAGGGTGCGTTCACACGGGGAGAGCGGGGTGGGCGCGCGGGATTACGCGGGTTTCGGCTACCAGTTGGCGGTGAATCGCCTCACCTCTAGCTGTCGAAGCCGAGGCCGAGCCTGTCCATCGCCCGCAGCCACGCGTTACGGCGGCCGCCGTGGGCGTCCGCCCTGGCCAGGGACCATTTGGTGAGGCCGATGCCGGCCCAGGCCACGGGCTCTGGCGGGAACGGCAGCGGCTTGCTGCGCACCATCTCCAGCTCGGTGCGCTCGGTGCGCTCACCCGAGAGCAGGTCGAGCATGACGTCCGCGCCGAAGCGGGTGGCGCCGACGCCCAGGCCCGTATATCCGGCGGCGTAGGCGACCTTGCCGCCGTGCGCGGTGCCGAAGAAGGCGGAGAAGCGCGAGCAGGTGTCGATCGCGCCGCCCCAGGCATGACTGAAGCGCAGGCCCTCCAACTGCGGGAAGCAGTGGAAGAAGTGGCCTGCGAGCCTCAGATAGGTCTCGGGCCGGTGGTCCATCTCGGCGCTGACCTTGCCGCCGTACGGATAGATCGCGTCGTAGCCGCCCCACAGGATGCGGTGGTCGGCGGTGATCCGGAAGTAGTGGAACTGGTTGGCGCTGTCGCCGAGCCCCTGCCGCCGCTGCCAGCCGATCTCGGCGAGCTGCCGGGCGCTGAGCGGTTCGGTCATCAGGGCGTAGTCGTAGACCGGGACGGTGTACGCGCGCACCCGCTTGACCAGGGACGGGAAGACGTTGGTACCGAGTGCGACGCGGCGGGCGAAGACCCGGCCGTACGGCGTGCGGACCACCATTCGGTCGCCGGAAGAGCCGAGTTCGAGGCCCTGGGTGTTCTCGTGGACGCGGACGCCGAGGTCCGTGCAGGCCTGCTTGAGACCCCAGGCGAGCCGGGCGGGGTTCAGCATGGCGACCCCGCGCCGGCTCCACAGACCGCCGAGGAAGGTCGGGGAGTTCACCTCGGCGCGTACCGCGTCCTGGTCGAGGAGTTCGAAGCCGTCGAAGCCGAGCCGGGTCGCCTCCTCGTACATCTCGTGGAGCTCGTCGACCTGGTAGGGCTCGGTGGCGACGTCGATCTCGCCGGTGCGCTCGAAGTCGCAGTCGATGGAGTACGCCTTGACCGCGGCCTCGATGGCGTCGAGGTTGCGGTCGCCCAGCTCCTCCAGTTTCGCCAGCTCACCGGGCCAGCGGGCGAGTCCGTTGCCGAGGCCGTGGGTGAGGGAGGCGGCGCAGAAGCCGCCGTTGCGGCCCGAGGCGGCCCAGCCCGCCTCGCGCCCTTCGATCAGTATGACGTCCCGGCCTGGGTCGCGCTCCTTGGCGAGCAGCGCGGTCCACAGTCCGCTGTAGCCTCCGCCGACGACGAGGAGGTCGCAGTGTTCGTCACCGGTGAGCGCGGGGAGCGCGCCGGGCTTGGCGGGATCGTCCAGCCAGTAGGGGACGGGCTGGGCGTCGGAGAGTGATGAGGCAAAGGTCATGGCAGCTGGGGCCATGGTTTCCACTCCTTCGGGGCCTACTTGGGCAGTGCGGTCTTCTTCCGCCGGCCGCTGATGAGCTGGGCGGAGACCACGATGAGTACGGCGATGACGAACATGGCCGTGCCGATGACGTTGATCTGGACGGGCGTGCCGCGCTGGGCCGAGCCCCAGACGAACATGGGGAAGGTGACGGTGTTGCCCGAGTTGAAGTTGGTGATGATGAAGTCGTCGAAGGAGAGCGCGAACGCGAGCATCGCGCCGGCGGCGATGCCGGGAGCGGCGATCGGGAGCGTGACCCGTAGGAACGTCTGCACAGGACCGGCGTAGAGGTCACGCGCGGCCTCTTCCAGGCGGGGGTCCATCGACAGCACACGTGCCTTGACCGCCACGACCACGAAGCTCAGGCAGAACATCGTGTGCGCGATGAGGATGGTCCAGAAGCCGAGCTCCGCTCCCAGGTTGAGGAAGAGGGTCAGCAGCGAGGCGGCCATGACCACTTCGGGCATCGCCATCGGCATGAAGATCAGCGAGTTGATCGCGCCACGCGCCCGGAAGCGGTAGCGGACCAGCGCGAAGGCGATCATCGAGCCGAGGACGGTGGCGCCGATCGTCGCCCACAGGGCGATCTGGAGGGACAGCGAGAGCGAGCCGCACATGTCGGCGACGCCGCACGGGTCCTGCCAGGCGTCGGTGGAGAACTCCTGCCAGGCGTAGTTGAACCGGCCGGCCGGCTTGTTGAACGAGAACACCATCACGACGATGTTCGGAAGGATCAGGTACGCGAGCGTGAGCAGGCCCGCGATGACTACGAGGTGGTGCCGTATCCAACGCATCAGACGAGGTCCTCCGTCCCGGCCCGGCGGATGTAGACAGTGACCATGATCAGCACGACCGCCATGAGAATGAAGGACAGCGCAGCCGCGGTCGGGTAGTCGAGGACCCTCAGGAACTGCGACTGGATGACGTTGCCGACCATCTTGGTGTCCGTGGAGCCGAGCAGCTCCGCGTTGACGTAGTCGCCGCTGGCGGGAATGAACGTCAGCAGCGTGCCGGAGACGACGCCCGGCATGGACAGCGGGAAGGTCACCTTGCGGAAGATGGTGGACGGCTTCGCGTAGAGATCGCCGGCCGCCTCGTGGAGCCGCGGGTCGATCCGCTCCAGCGAGGTGTACAGCGGCAGGATCATGAACGGCAGGAAGTTGTACGTGAGACCGCAGACCACCGCGAGCGGAGTGGCAAGCAGCCGGTTCCCCTCGGTCATCCCGAGCCAGCTGGTGACGTCCAGGAAGCCGATGCTGCCCAGCACGTCCACCACCGGTCCGCCGTCCGCAAGGATCGTCTTCCAGGCGAGCGTGCGGATCAGGAAGCTGGTGAAGAACGGCGCGATGACCAGGACCAGCAGCAGATTGCGCCAGCGGCCCGCCTTGAACGCGATCAGGTACGCGAGCGGGTAACCGAGCAGCAGACACAGAATCGTGGCTGTACCGGCGTACAGCACCGAGCGCAGGTACTGCGGGTAGTACTCGGTCAGCGCGTCCCAGTACGTCTGGAAGTGCCAGGTGACCTCGAAGCCCTCTTCCAGGGAGCCCGTCTGCACGGAGGTCGACGCCTGGTAGACCATCGGCAGCGCG
Organism: Streptomyces sp. NPDC002870; assembly: GCF_042888505.1. Lineage (NCBI taxonomy): Bacteria > Bacillati > Actinomycetota > Actinomycetes > Kitasatosporales > Streptomycetaceae > Streptomyces > Streptomyces sp. NPDC002870. The sequence continues at coordinate 10,049 of NZ_JBIAPW010000038.1, read as the reverse complement.
AAGAAGACGAACAGCCACAGGATGCCGGGCAACAGCAGCCAGTACGGGACGAGCTTGCGCCGGGCGGACTGCTTGCGGACGACCGGCTCGACCGGCTGTGGGGCGGGCGAGGCGGGCGGTGCCTCGGTGACGGTCATGGCGTCTCCTCCACCGTCTCCACACCGGCGTCGATGTCCTGAGCCGCGTCGAGTCCGAAGGTGTGCTCCGGATTCCAGTGCAGGACGACCTCGGCCCCGGGGACGAGCCGCGAGTCACGCTCGATGTTCTGTACGTAGACCTCCAGCTCCGGACAGACCGGGCTGTCGATGACGTACTGCGTGGACACACCGATGAAGCTGGAGTCCGCGATCTTGCCGGTGAACCGGTTGCGGCCCTCGGCGATCGTGCCCGCGTCGTCCGCGTGGGACAGCGAGATCTTCTCCGGACGCACACCGACCAGCAGCTTTCCGCCGGTGCGCGGCTGGGTGGCACAGCGCTCTGCGGGCAGCCGCAGCTTGGCGTCGGCGGCAGTGACGACGACCTCGCCGCCGCTGTTCTCGGCGACCTCGGCCTCGATGAGGTTGGAGGTGCCCAGGAAGTTGGCGACGAAGGTGGTCTGGGGGTTCTCGTAGAGCTCGGCCGGCGCGCCCAGCTGCTCGACGCGTCCCGCGTTCATCACCGCGACGGTGTCGGCCATGGTCATGGCCTCTTCCTGGTCGTGGGTGACATGGACGAAGGTGATGCCGACCTCGGTCTGGATGCGCTTGAGCTCGAGCTGCATCTGGCGGCGAAGCTTGAGGTCGAGGGCGCCGAGCGGCTCGTCGAGCAGCAGCACCTGGGGGTGGTTGATGAGCGCGCGGGCGACGGCTACGCGCTGCTGCTGGCCGCCGGAGAGCTGGTGCGGCTTGCGCTTGGCGAAGTCGCCCAGCTCCACGAGGTCGAGCATGTCGCCGACCTGCTTCTTCACCGACGTGATGCCGCGCCTGCGCAGCCCGAACGCGACGTTCTCGTAGATGTCGAGGTGCGGGAAGAGGGCATAGCTCTGGAAAACCGTGTTGACGGGGCGTTTGTGCGGCGGCAGGCCGGTGACGTCCTTGTCGCCGAGGAACACGGTTCCGGCGGTGGGGTCCTCAAGTCCGGCGATCATCCGCAGGGTGGTGGTCTTGCCGCAGCCGGAGGCGCCGAGCAGGGCGAAGAAGGAGCCCTGCGGGACGGTCAGGTCCAGCGGGTGGACGGCCGTGAAGGAGCCGTAGGTCTTGCTGATCCCGGAGAGGCGGACGTCGCCGCCTTTTGTCTTTTCAGTCATGGGTCGCAGTCCCGGTGTGTCGAAGGGAGCAGGGGAGGTCAGGCGCCGATGAGCTTGGCGAACTTCTCTTCGTACGCCGTCTCTTCCTTGGAGGAGAGCGAGCGGAAGGAGTGGGACTTGGCAGCCATGGCCTCGTCCGGGATGATCAGCGGGTTCTTGGCCAGCTCCGGGTCGATCTTCGCGAGCTCCGGGCCGACTCCGGCGACCGGAGTCACATAGTTGATGTACGCGGCGAGCTGGGCTGCGACGGGCAGCTCGTAGTAGTAGTCGATCAGGCGGGTGGCGTTCTTCTGGTGCCGGGCGTGCGCCGGGACCAGCAGATTGTCGGTGGCCGTCATGTAACCGGCAGCCGGGATCGAGAACTTGATGTCCGGGTTGTCGACCTGGAGCTGGATGAGGTCACCGGCCCAGGCGACGCAGGCGGCGATGTCGCCCTTGTCGAGGTCCGAGGTGTAGTCGTTACCGGTGAAGCGGCGGATCTGCTTCTTGTCGACGCCCTTCTGGAGCCGGTTGATGGCGGCGTCGTAGTCGGCGTCGTTGACCTTGGCGGGGTCCTTGCCCATGTCGAGCAGGGTCAGGCCGACCGTGTCGCGCATCTCGGTGAGGAAGCTGACCCGCCCCTTGAGGGTGGGGTCGTCCAGCAGCTGGGTGACGGAGTCGACCTTGCGGCCGCCGGTGGCCTTGACGTTGTACGCGATGACAGCCGGAATTCCGGTCCAGGGATAGGAGTAGGCGCGCCCCGGGTCCCAGTCCGGGCTGCGGAACTGGGGCGAAAGGTTGGCGTACGCGTGCGGGAGGAGCGACGCGTCGAGCTTCTGCACCCAGCCGAGCCGGATCATCCGGGCGGCCAGCCAGTCGGTCACATTGATCAGGTCGCGGCCGGTGTCCTGGCCCGCGGCGAGCTGCGGCTGGATCTTCCCGAAGAACTCGACGTTGTCGTTGATGTCCTCGGTGTACTTGACCTTGATCCCGGTGCGCTTGGTGAACTCCACCAGAGTGGGACGGCTCTTCTCGTCCTCGCTGATGTCCATGTACTCGGTCCAGTTGGAGAAGTTGATCTGCTTCTCCTGGTCCGAGTGGTCGTCCGAGGCGGCTGCTCCGGCCTCCCGCTTGGCAGGCGGGATTCCGCAGCCGCTCAATATGCCGGCGCCGCCGACCGCAAGCGCGCCGACGCCCGACGCACGCAACAGCGAACGGCGGGAGAGTGAGCCTCGCCCGTTCGCCAAGCTGCGTCGCACGGCGGCCAGTTGGGCCGCGGAGAGGCGGTCGGGCTCGTTGTGCTCCATGCGCTGTGCCCTTTCGGGATGGTGGCCGCTGGTCGTGCGGCCGCGCGGCGGTGGCCGCAAACGGATGCTGAGCTATCGGTCCCCGAAGATCGTGCGGTGCCAGTCCTTCCTGACTACCGCCGTGTTGTCGTACATCACGTGTTTGACCTGCGTGTACTCCTCGAAGGAGTACACCGACATGTCCTTTCCGAAGCCGGAGGCCTTGTATCCGCCGTGCGGCATCTCGCTGATGATCGGGATGTGGTCGTTGATCCAGACGCACCCCGCCTTGATCTCGCGGGTGGCTCGGTTCGCGCGGTACACGTCGCGGCTCCAGGCGGAGGCCGCGAGGCCGTAGGGGGTGTCGTTGGCGAGCGCGATGCCTTCCTCGTCGGAGTCGAAGGGGAGGACGACGAGGACCGGGCCGAAGATCTCGGACTGGACGATCTCGCTGTCCTGGGCGGCGCCGGCGACGAGGGTGGGGCGGTAGTACGCGCCGCGCGCCAGCGCTCCCTGCGGCGCTTCGCCGCCGGTGACGACGGTGGCGTACGCGCGTGCCCGGTCGACGAAGCCCGCGACGCGGTCGCGCTGGAGGTGCGAGACGAGCGGGCCGAGGTCGGTTGCGGGGTCGAGGGGGTCGCCGAGGCGGACGGTGGCCATCAGGTCGGCGACGCCGCTGACGAAAGCGTCGTACAGGGGCCGCTGGACATAGGCGCGGGTGGCGGCCGTGCAGTCCTGGCCGGAGTTGATGAGCGAGCCCGCGACCGCGCCGTGGACCGCGGCCTGAAGGTCGGCGTCGTCGAAGACCACGAAGGGGGCCTTGCCGCCCAGTTCGAGGTGGAGGCGCTTGACGGTGGCGGTGGCGATCTCGGCGACGCGCTTACCGACGGGGGTGGAGCCGGTGAAGGAGGTCATGGCGACGTCCGGGTGTCCGACCAGATGCTCGCCCGCGTCCTTGCCAGCGCCGTTGATGATGTTGACGACGCCGTCGGGGATCCCCGCCTCCCTCGCCGCCTCGGCGAACATCAGTGAGGTGAGCGGGGTGATCTCGGCGGGCTTCAGCACGATGGTGTTGCCCGCCGCGATGGCCGGCAGCACCTTCCAGGCGGCCATCTGGAGCGGGTAGTTCCAGGGTGCGATGGAGCCGACGACGCCGATCGGCTCCCGGCGTACGTACGAGGTGTGGTCGCCGCTGTACTCACCGGCCGACTGCCCCTGGAGATGGCGGGCCGCGCCTGCGAAGAAGGCGGTGTTGTCGACGGTGCCCGGGACGTCGAACTCGGTGGTGAGCTTGATCGGTTTGCCGCACTGCAGGGACTCTGCGTACGCGAGGTCGGGGGCCTGGTCGGCGAGGACGGAGGCGAAGCTGTGCAGGGCGTCGGAGCGCTCGCCGGGGGTGGCGCCCGCCCAGCCGGGGAAGGCCTTGCGGGCGGCGTCGACGGCCGCGTCGACGTCGGCGGCCCCTGCCAGCTCATAGCTGTGGACCGTCTCGCCGGTGGCGGGATTCACGATGTGCTGCTTGCGTCCTGAGGTGCCGGGCCGCAGCCGCCCGCCGATGAACTGTGCGCCGTCCGCATAGCGGTCGTGCACCTGGAAGCGGTTGCCCATGAAGCTCTCCGTAGTTCCAGATCGAATTGAGTGCCGATCCTGGCAGAGCACCGGCTCTCCAACAAGTGATTCCGTTGTTGCCTTTTGGTTACGCGACGGAATCAGTCGACCATGTGTCGCGCCGGTCCGGCAATACCCGTACGAAGTGTCAGTGGTGAATGCCAGACTCGCGTGCATGGGGATGCAAGAGCTGATTGAGCAGGTCAGCACCGACAGGCGAATCAAGTATCTGTTCTTTTGGGGGCATACGCCGAGCCGGGACGGATCCATCGGGCCGAGCTGTCTGAGCCAGTGGTGGCCGTCACCCTTCGTGGTCGACGGCGTTCCTTACGCCACGGCGGAGCACTGGATGATGGCAGGCAAGGCACGGCTCTTCGGGGACGCGGAGGCCGAGCGGCAGGCGCGCGATGCGGGCAGTCCGGCGGCGGCCAAGCGGGCCGGGCGGCGGGTGCGCGGTTTCGACGAGGCGATATGGCAGCGCGAGCGGTCCGCGATTGTGCGCGCGGGCAGTGTGCACAAGTTCGGTCAGAATGCCGAGCTGCGCGATTTTCTGCTGGCCACCGGTGACCGGGTGCTCGTCGAGGCCAGCCCGCTCGACCGGGTGTGGGGCATCGGGCTGGCCGCGGACGACGAGCGGGCGCAGGATCCCGCGCTCTGGCGCGGGCTCAATCTGCTGGGGTTCGCGCTGATGGAGGCGCGTGAGGAGCTGCGGGCCGGTCCGGCTAGCGCCTGACGTCGTCGATCACGAGGGAGTTGGAGTAGTCGTCGTAGACCTCGCCCTTGTCCCGCTCCTCGTCCATCGCCCTGTTGATCCCCCAGATCAGCAGGCCGACGACGACGAGGCCGATGACGATGCCGACGGAGCCGAGGATGATGCCGGCCAGAGCCATTCCGCCGTTGGTCGCCTCGCCCCGCTGGGCACGCTTCCTGCCGAGGATGCCGAAGATCAGGGCGAGCACGCCCAGGACGATCGCGACGACCCCGTACAGGCAGAAGAGACAGACGGAGAGGATGCCGAGCACCATCGCGGTGACGCCCATGCCGTTCGACGGGGCGGACTGCCAGGCGGTCTGGCCGTAGTTCTGGTAACCCGGGTATCCGGGATAGCCGCCATAGGGGTCGCCCAGGCCCGGGCCCGCGCCGGGGCCGGCCTGCGGGGCGCTGGGGGCGGCAGGGTAGCCGTACGGTCCGGAGGTGGGCTGGGCCGGTCCGCCCGGGGCTATCGGGGGAGGCGGCACGGCGTCGGCGATGGGCCCGGTGCTGGGCATCGACGTCACCGTCGGCTGGTCGTGCACGGGCGGGACCGGCGGCGTCGGGGCGTCGGCGGGCTTGTGCAGCGGCACCTTGTTGTGTGCCGCGCTGCTCTCCGGCGGAGCCCAGGGATCGCGGTCGCGGGGCTCGGCCCCGCCCGGCGGCTGAGCCTGGTAGTCAGACATGGTTCTCCCCCATCGTGTTCGGTCATGCTACGGGCTGCTGCTCGCGCTCGACCTGGCCCCCCTAGGATGATCCCTGACCCGAACGGCGGTCCCCGACCCGAACAGCCGGTCGCACCCACCCTCGTACCCCGCCCCCTCACCCCGCCCTCGTACACGCGTCGCGCACCCTGTCGCTCACGGCATCGCCCATGGAGGACCCCGATGACCGATCTGCACCCCTTCATCGCGGGGCTTCCCAAGGCCGAGCTTCATGTGCACCATGTCGGCTCCGCCTCCCCGCGCATCGTCGCCGAACTGGCCGCCCGCCACCCCGACTCCAAGGTCCCCACCGACCCCGAGGCGCTCGCCGACTATTTCTCCTTCACCGACTTCGCGCACTTCATCGAGGTCTATCTGTCGGTCGTGGACCTGATCCGCAACCCGGAGGACGTACGGCTGCTCACCTTCGAGGTGGCCCGCGACATGGCCCGGCAGAACATCCGCTACGCCGAGCTGACCGTCACGCCCTTCAGCTCGACCCGCCGCGGCATCGACGAGAAGGCCTTCATGGCGGCGATCGAGGACGCCCGCAAGGCAGCCGAGGCCGAGCTCGGCGTCGTACTGCGCTGGTGCTTCGACATCCCCGGCGAGGCCGGTCTCGAGGCCGCGGAGGAGACGGCGCGGCTCGCGGTGGACCTGCGCCCCGACGGCCTGGTCTCCTTCGGGCTCGGCGGCCCGGAGATCGGTGTGCCGCGGCCGCAGTTCAAGCCGTACTTCGACCGCGCGATCGCGGCCGGCCTGCACTCCGTGCCGCACGCCGGCGAGACGACAGGGCCGCAGACGATCTGGGACGCACTGAACGAGCTGCGCGCCGAGCGCATCGGCCACGGCACCAGCGCGACGCAGGACCCGAAGCTGCTCGCCCACCTCGCGGAGCACCGGATTCCGCTGGAGGTGTGCCCCACCTCGAACCTCGCCACCCGCGCCGTCCGCGACCTCGACGAGCACCCGGTCAAGGAGATGGTCGCGGCCGGAGTGCTGGTGACGATCAACAGCGACGACCCGCCGATGTTCGGCAGCGACCTGAACAACGAGTACGCGGTCGCCGCCAGGCTGCTTCAGCTGGACGAGCGCGGAGTGGCCGACCTCGCGAAGAACGCCGTGGAGGCGTCCTTCCTCGACCCGGCCGGCAAGGCACGGATCGCGGCGGAGATCGACGCGTACACCGCCGCATGGCCCGCCCGTTGACCGGCCACGACAATGTGTCCATGCGCACCGTCAGTGTCGTGGGCCATCGCGGCGATCCGTACCGTGTCCGTGAGAACACGCTGCCCTCGCTCCGCTCGGCGTTCGAGCGGGGCGCGGACGCGGTGGAGATCGATGTACGCCTCACCCGTGACGGCGTGCCCGTGCTGCTGCACGACGACTCGCTGAAACGGCTGTGGGGTCACGACCGGCCGCTCGCGAAGCTCACCCGGGCCGAGGTCGACGAGCTGACCGTGGGCGGAGTGCCCACCCTGCGCGAGACGCTGCTCGCCTTCGGCGCGCACCGCGTGATGATCGATCTGCCCGGAGCGACGGAGAAGTCGGTGCGGACGGTGGTCGGCACCGTCCGCGAGTGCGGCGCCGGCGAGCGGGTGTACTACTGCGCGGGCCCGGTCACCATGTTCGCGGTGCGGGCCGCCGACCCTTCGGCCGAGATCGCGATGACATGGACGACGCTCGCGCCGCCGCGTCCCGCGCTGCTCGACGATGTGAGGCCGCGCTGGCTCAACTACCGTTTCGGGCTGCTCGGTCAGGAACTGACGGACCGCATCCACCGGGACGGGCTGCTGGTCTCGGCCTGGACGGCGGACACCCGGCGCACCATGCGCCGGCTGATGAAGTACGGCGTCGACGCGATCACCACCAACCGCGTGGACGCGCTGCGCTCCACGGTCCGGCCGAACTCCCATGTCGGCAGGGCGACTTGATCCATCCGGCATGATTGCCCTGACGCAGCCGGCCGAGGAGCAGACGTGACCGACAGGATCCGCACCGACGTAGCGCACAACGCCAGGGTCTGGAACCACTGGCTGGGCGGCAAGGACAACTATCCGGTCGACCGCGCCGTGGGCAACCACGTCACCGGGCTGTACCCGAGCATCGGCGAGGTGGCGCGCGCGGACCGCGCGTTCCTGGGCCGCGCGGTGACACACCTCGCGAGTGAGGCGGGGGTACGCCAGTTCCTCGACATCGGCACCGGCCTGCCCACGGTCGAGAACACCCATGAAGTCGCCCAGCGCATAGCGCCCGACGCCCGGATCGTCTACGTCGACAACGACCCGATCGTGCTGGCCCACGCACGCGCCCTGCTCACCAGCTCCCCCGAGGGCGCGACCGAGTATCTGGACGCGGACGCGCACGACCCGGAGTCGATCGTCAGCTCCGTCGGGGCGACACTGGATCTGACGCGTCCGGTGGCGGTGATGATGCTCGGCATCCTGAACTTCGTGATGGACACCGATGAGGCGCGGTCGATCGTGCGCCGACTGATGGAGGCCGTCCCGTCCGGCAGCTATCTGGTACTCACGCATCCGACGCTGGAGCTGGGCGGCGAGGGCAACGCCGCGGCGATGGCGTTCTGGAACGAGAACGCGACACCGCCGATCACGGCGCGCAGTCGCGCGGAGTTCGCCTCGTTCTGCGAGGGCCTCGACGTGCTCGAGCCGGGCATCGTGTCCTGCGCACGCTGGCGGCACGAGCCGGCGACCGGCGCACAGCCGGTACAGGTGGCCCAGTTCGGCGCGGTCGCCCGCAAGCCGTAGCCTGCGCCTACGCCGCCGCCGCGACCGCTGACGGCCCGTCCGCCCGCTCCGTCACGTCCCCGGCCCCGGCCCCGGCCCCGGCCCCCGAGGACTTCAGCAGGTCTTCCACCCAGCGCAGTTCATGCACCAGCGGGAAGGCGGTCAGCCCGCTCGGCACCAGACAGACGATGAAGACGGCCAACCACACGCGTATGCACCGCAGGAGGGCTCTTCGCTCGCTCATATCCGCAGCGTACGGGGCGTTTTGCGGTCCCTTCACCGGGCATCCTCACGCCTCCTGGACATGTGTCTATACTTGCTGGACACCCGTCCATTAACTTGAGGTCGATGATGAATGCAACCGCGCACGTCCTGGTCGGCCTGGTGGCCGCGCTCCACGCGTACATACTGGTTGTGGAGATGTTCCTGTGGCAGCGAAAGCCGGGCCGTAGCCTCTCCGGCTTCGACGCGGAAATGGCCCGCGCGACGGCCCCGCTCGCCGCGAACCAGGGCCTGTATAACGGCTTTCTGGCGGCGGGCCTGGTCTGGGGCCTGATCGCCGCGGACCCGACGGGGTACCGCGTACAGGTCTTCTTCCTCAGCTGCGTGGTGATCGCGGGCCTGTACGGCGGCTTCACCGCGAACCGGCGCATCCTGGTGGCGCAGGCGCTGCCGGGGGCACTGGCGCTGGCGGCGGTCCTGGTGGCCGGATGAGCACGGGGCCCACCGGCGACCCGCGCGCGGAGCGCACCCGGGCCAGGCTGCGCGAGGCGCTGCTGGAGGAGTGCGCGGAACACCCGCTGGAGGAGGTGAGCGTCGCGGCCCTGGTGCGCAGGGCGGGCCTGGGCCGGGCCACGTTCTATCTGCACTACCCGGACCTGCAGACGCTGGCGGTCGACGCCTGCGCGGAGGTGGTACGAGACGCGGTGGAGGCGCTCCACGCGTGGCGCGGCATCCCCGACCCGGCCACTCCCCCGCCCGCCCTGACTGCCTTCTTCACCGGACTGGCCCCGCATGCCGCGCTCTACCGCACCCTGCTGCGCGAGGGTGGCAGCGGCCCGCTGGGCGACCTGCTCCACCGCGAACTGCGCGAACGCAGCCGCAGAGAACGTGAGTTGGCGGGCGCTCCGGCCCCGGATCTGATCGCCTCGGCGGTGGCATCGGCGTTCGCCGGCGTCCTGGCGGACTGGCTGCACGGCAAGATCGCCGCGCCCCCGGACGACATGGCCGCCCAGGTCTGGCGCCTCCTGGTGACTCTCCACCGCACGCCAACGAGCTGAGCGGGGCGGCGAGTCCGGGCGGACGGAGCCGCGCCGCGACTGGCGCCCGAGGATAAGAGCCGACCGCAGGCCGCGAAGCCGACGCGCGCCGGGCCAAGCGCCGCGAAGCCGGCGCGCCTGGCCCGCACCGCCGCGAAGCAGGCGCGCCTGGGCCCAGCGCCGCGAAGCCGAACGTGCCGGGTCGCCGCGCCGCGAAGCGGGCGCGCCCGGGGCGCGGCTCCAGCATGCGCAGGGGTCCGGGGGCGCAGCCCCCGGTTTCTGGGAGGGGCGGGGGGGGGGGGGGGGGGCCCCCCCCCCCCCCCCCCCCACAAACCCCCCCCCCCCCCCCCCCACGCGCGAGGCGGGGGGGGGGGGGGGGCACCCCCCCCCCCCCCCCCCCAACCCCAACCCCCCCCACGAAATAAACCCCC